>NZ_LDVA01000174.1:0-738 GCF_050768715.1 Burkholderia sp. ZZQ-2
GGCCCGCCGCCGCGCACAGCAGCCCGAGCCCGAAGATCGCGCCGCGATGCGTGTTGACGCCGCCCGTCGCGGCGAGCATCGCGTGCTCGGCACGCAGGCCGATCTTGCGCAGCACGGCCATGTCCGCATCGCGCGCGCCTGCGTCGGCCAGTTCCGCGAAGTAAGGCCGCAGCACGGCGGCGCTACGTGCGAACGTCGCGGCATCCATGTCGGTGTGACTGCCGGTGTCGACGTGACTGACGAGCCCCGGCTTCGGATAGGTCTCGATCTCGAGCACGAGGCTGCGCTCGGCCAGTTCGGCGATGCGCCCGGCTTCGGACGGCGCCGGTATGCGGCAGGCGGCCCATGCACTCATCGCGCGCCCCCGGTGAAGGCGTCGACCGGCATCAGTTCGACGGCGATCGCCGTCTTGACCGCGACTTCAGGCTGCCGCGCATGCAGTTCGCGCCAGTTGACGCCCGCGCCGTCGTCGCGCAGCAGTTCGCCGTCGATGCGCATGGGCGCGCGCCCGTCGATCGCCGCGAGGCCGTCGAGCAGCGTCGCGACCGATGCGGCTTCCGGTAGCGGAAACGCGATGTCGAGGTCGGACGACTCGCCCAGGTACGGCTCGCCCGTCAGCGCCTGCCATGCGAGGCTGCCGAACACGCGGCCCTGCACGCCGCACCGCGCGCCGAGCGCATCGAGCTCGCGCAACGGCGTGCGCCATGCGTCGGGCGCGGCCGCGAGCACGTCGGACAA
>NZ_LDVA01000175.1:0-5179 GCF_050768715.1 Burkholderia sp. ZZQ-2
CCGCCACGACGCCCGCATCCCGGTCAGGCCGCTTCGCGCGCCAGCGCGCGGCGCACGGCCGGCCGGTCGGCCTCGCGCTGCGCATGCGCGGTCCATGCGGGGTGCCGCGCCATGTCGAGCCCGATCGCGACACCCCAGCGATACAGCACGAACAGGAACGGATCGACGATCGAATGCGCGCCCGGCTCGGCCCACGTGCGGCCGTCGGCGAGCGCGGCTTCGATCGTCTCGTTCGCGGCTTCGATCACGCCGCGTCCGTGCGTGCTGACTGCCCCGTGCAGCGCGGGATCGCCGATGAAGCGGCCCGGCCGCCACAGCGCACCGTAGCCGACGCCATGCACCCAGCCGACCAGCCAGGCGAGCCATTCGTGGCATCGCGCCTCGCGCAGCGGGTCGCCGAGCGGCAGCAGTTGCGCGTCCGGATAACGGCGCGCGAGATACGTGAGGATCGCGGGCGTTTCGGTCAGCACGCGCGGCTCGCCCGGAATCTCGAGCACCGGCACGCGTGCCTTCGCGTTGATCGCGAGATAACGCGCTTCGAGGTTCTGCTGCTTCTGCACGGAGACGATCTCGACGTCGAACGGCGCGCCGGTTTCCTCCAGCGCGATGTGAGCGGCGAGCGAGCAGGCGCCCGGCGAAAGATAGAGACGATATGCGTTCATGGTGGCGTGGCCCGACGGGACTGTGGAAGACGGAACCGAGTGTAGGAACGCGTGCATGCCCGCCGCAAACGATGAATTGTCGTGCTCGGGCATTAGTGCTACTAATACCCGCATGAAACGCATCCACCTTCCTCCGCTGCAGACGCTGCGCGCGTTCGAGACCGCCGTGCGGCTGCAGAGCTTCACGCGCGCGGCCGACGCGCTCGCGCTCACGCAAGGCGCCGTCAGCCAGCACATCCGCGCGCTCGAGGCGCAGCTCGGCTACCCGCTCTTCACGCGCGAGCGCAACGGCGCGACACCGACGCACGCCGCGCACGCGCTCGCGCTGCAGGTGCGCCAGGGCCTCAGCGTGCTCGAGCGCGCGTTCGAGCCGGCCCTCGCCGCGCGCAGCCGCCCGCGCACCTGCGACGTCACGCTGAACGTCAGCGTGCTGCCGAGCGTCGCCGAACGCTGGCTCGCGCCGCGCCTGCCGCGCTTCTCGGCCGTGCATCCGCACATCGCGATCGCGCTGCACCCGGACGTGGCGCTCGCGCCGCTGCGCAAGCGCGACCGCATCGACGTCGCGCTGCGCTACGGGCCCGGCACGTGGCCGGGCGTGGTCGCCGAGAAGCTGATGAACGAGACGATCTTCCCGGTCGCGAGCCCCGCGTACCGCAATCGCGACGGCGTCGCACCGCGCACGCCGGCCGATCTCGTGCGCGCCACGCTGCTGCGCCATCCCGCGCAGCCGTGGGAACCGTGGCTCCAAGCCGCGCGGCTCGACCTCACCGAATCCGCGCGTGCGCCGCGTTTCACCGATGCGAACGCGCTGATCGACGCAACCTTGAAAGGGCGCGGCGTCGCCCTCGCGCGCCGCTCGCTGATCGAGCCCGAACTCGCGAACGGCACGCTCGTGCGCGTATCGTCGGTACGCGTGACCGACGTGTATGCGCACTACGTCGTGTGGCGCCCCGGCCATCCGCACGAATCGGCGATCCGAACCTGGCTCGACTGGCTGCGCAGCGAAGTGCGGCGGCGCACGCCGCGGCACTGACGCAACGCGATCGGTTGCTCGCGTTCATCGTCAACGGTCAGGCTGCCTTGGACGCGCTCACGCATCGCATCGCGCGCCCGGGTAAAAGTGCCCGCCTCGCAACGTCCGCCGGGAAATATTGCGCGTCCGCCACGCCGTGCAGGCGGATGGTCAGGATATCGAAAGCATTCCGCGATCACGCGACAGTCGCAAACGATTCACCGAAACGTCGCATCGCACCGGCATACTCGAAAACGTTTCCCGATCAGCCTGCCAGGAGAGAAGTCATGCGTCGCGTTTCCGCCGTCGTCGTTTTTTGTGCCGCCGCTTTCGTCGCCGCCTGCAGCGACGACGCGCCGCACGACGCACACACGACCGACGCGTCCCAGCAGGCCGGCGCATCGGCCGGCTCCGCCAGCGCATTCAACCGCGATGCATCCGCGAACGCCGCCGCGTCCGATGCCGCGCCGCTCGCGCCGCCCGTCGTGCACTACCCGCCCGATGACGACGACGACGCGAAACCCGCGGCGAATGCGGCCGCGTCGAGTGCCGCCGCGTCGTCGCCGGGCTGATCCCGCCGCTTCCGTCCCCCGACCGCAGAACCGAGGTGAAATAACATGACGTCATCGAGCCGCCGCCGTTTCCTGCATACCGTCGCACAATCCGCGGGCGCCGCCGTCGCGCTCAACGCCTTCCCCGAATCGATCCGCCGCGCGCTCGCGATTCCCGCCGCGCGCGGCACCGGCACGATCCGCGATGTCGAGCACATCGTCGTGTTCATGCAGGAAAACCGCTCGTTCGACCATTACTTCGGACACCTGCGCGGCGTGCGCGGCTACAACGACCGCTTCCCGATCCCGCTGCCCAACGGCAAGCCGGTGTGGTACCAGCCGTCGAAGGCCGACCCGGGCAAGCCGGTGCTGCCGTTCCGGCTGAACACGCTGACGACGAGCGCGCAGTGCGTCGGCGATCTCGACCACTCGTGGTACAAGACGCACGCGGCGATCGACGGCGGCCGCTACGACCAGTGGCCCGCGAACAAGACCGACATGACGATGGGCTATCACGTGCGCGAGGACATCCCGTTCCATTACGCGCTCGCCGATGCGTTCACCGTGTGCGACAACTATTTCTGCTCGCTGCCGGGGCCGACGCACCCGAACCGGTCGTACCTGATGACGGGCACCGTCGACCCGACCGGCAAGTTCGGCGGCCCGCTGCTCGACAACAGCGACTATGTCGACGGCGACGGGCCGCCCGCCTACCAGCTGCTGTCGTGGACGACCTTTCCCGAACGTCTGGAAGCGCGCGGCGTGTCGTGGCAGATCTACCAGCAGGGCACGACGGGCAACGATCCGTACAACGGCAACTACGGCACGAACGTGCTGCAGAATTTCGCGAACTTCATCGACGCGAAGCCCGGTTCGTCGCTGTACCAGCGCGCGCAGACGGTGCGCACGCTCGACGACCTGAAGAACGACGTGATCAACGACCGGCTGCCGCAGGTGTCGTGGCTGTGCCCGCCGGCGGCGTTCTCCGAGCATCCGAAATACACGCCCGCGTACGGCGCGAACTACACGTCGCAGATTCTCGACGCGCTCACGTCGAACCCGGACGTATGGCGCAAGACGGTGCTGTTCATCATGTACGACGAGAACGACGGCTTCTTCGACCACATCGTGCCGCCTCAGCCGCCGACGTCGGCCGCGCAAGGCGCGTCGACCGTGACGACCGACGGCGAGCTGCACACGGTCGTGAACCCCGGCCGCGGCGGCAGCTACACGGCCGACGGCCTGCCGTACGGCCTCGGGCCGCGCGTGCCGATGACGGTCGTGTCGCCGTGGACGAAGGGCGGCTTCGTGTGCTCGCAGGTGTTCGACCACACGTCGGTGATCCGCTTCATCGGCGAGCGTTTCGGCGTCGACGAACCGAACATCACGCCGTGGCGCCGCACGGTCTGCGGCGACCTCACCGCCGCATTCGACTTCCGCTCGTCCGACGCGTCGTTCCCGCCGCTGCCCGACACGAGCCAGTACCGCTCGATCGCCGACCGGCAGTGCACGTCGCAGCCCGCGCCGACCGTGCCCGCGACGCCGTCGCCGGTCGACCCGCAGGAGCCCGGCGTGCGGCCGGCGCGTGCGCTGCCGTACGAGCTGCACGTGAACGCGAGCCTTGACGGCAGGACGCGGCTGCGCATCGAATTCGCGAACCGCGGCAACCAGGGCGCGCACTTCCACGTGTACGCGACGAACCGCACCGACGGCCCGTGGCGCTACACCGTCGGCGCACGCCGCGTGCTGCATGCGGACTTCGACCTGACGACGACGAACGGCGCGTACACGTTCTCGGTGTACGGGCCGAACGGCTTCGTGCGCATGTTCTCGGGCAACGTGTCGACCACGGCCACCCATCGCAATCCTGCGCAGCCGGAAGTGAAGGCCGGCTACGACGTCGCGAACGGGAACCTGTACCTGAAGCTGCGCAACCCCGGCGGGGCTCACGTCACGTTGACGCTGACCGACAACGCATACGGCGCGCCGTCGCGGCAGGTGACGCTGCATGGCGGTGACGAACGCGTCGAGCAGTGGTCGCTCGCGGCGAGCCACCAATGGTATGACGTGACGGTGAGCGACAGCGCGGCCGGCACGTTCTCGCGCCGTTTCGCGGGCCACGTCGAAAACGGCCGGCCGAGCTATTCGGATCCGGCGGCGGTACGGCCCGTGTCCGCGGCATAAGCGCGACGGCACGGCATGGCGCGGCACCCGCCGCGCCGCACGGATCGCCCGCCCGGCCCGGCGGAATCAGATCGCGTGCGCGAGCGCGCGATCGACGAGCGCGGCCTCGAAGCCGTCGTCCGCGTCGCGAAAGCGCAGCGGCGCCGCGCAGTGGACGAGCGTGTCGATGAAGTACTTCGCGCGCGGCCACGGCCCAAAGCCGGCCGCGGTGTTGATGTGCCCGGCGTCGCCGAGGTTCACGAACGCGCTGCCCAGGTGCTGCGCGAGCGTGCGCGCGTCGGCAAGCGGCATCCACGGATCGGTCTCGCTGCCGATCACGATCGACGGCACGGCGAGCCGGCGCGCGTCGAACGGCCCGGCAAACGTGAATTTCTTCGGACTGGCGGGCGCGACGAGCAGCACGCCCGCGACATCGCCCGTACGCGGCCACTGCGCGAGCGCATGCGCGGTCGCGAGACAGCCGAAGCTGTGCGCGGCCAGCACGAACGGCCCGCGTTCGCGGTCGAGCAAGGTGCGCACCGATTGCGCCCAGCGCGCGAGATCGGGCGCATCCCAGTCGTCCTGCTCGACGCGCAGCGAGCGCGGGAACTGCCGTTCGAGCCAGGTCTGCCAGTGAGCGCCTTCGCTGCCGTGCAGGCCCGGGACGGTAACGAGGCGCGGCGGCCACGCCGATTTGCTGCATGCGCGCATGATTGCCCTCGCTTGCTTGAAGACGGGATTCGATTGTGGCGCGGCGCGCCCGGCGGCCGAACCAATATTTTGTGCTTTGC
>NZ_LDVA01000176.1:0-4483 GCF_050768715.1 Burkholderia sp. ZZQ-2
CCATACCGCCGCGGCCGCGAGCGTGCCGACGGCGCCATGGAGCGCGACGCGAGACACCATCGTCCGGACCGTCATCGCTCAAACGCCCTGCAGCTTCAGCCGGTTCGCATGCACGCGCAGCGCGGCGACCGGGTCTTCCGCGTACGCGCCGCGGATGCCGAGCAACTGATTGATCGCGTCGAAGTGATTCCAGTGGTAACGCGTCGAGATCACCGTGCCGAACATCGAACTGCAGGTCGACGTGAAGCCGTCGTTCGGCCCCGCACCGGCCAGCGCCATCACGTTGCCGGCGGTCAGGAACACGAGCGTCGACGGATCCAGCAGGTTCGCCGGATCGATGACCGGAATTACGCTGGTGTCGGCAGCGCCCGTCACGATGCCGAGCAGCGACACCGGCTGGTATGCGGCGCCGCTCCACGAATACAGCAGATGCACGTTGCCGCCGATCGTCTCGGCGGGCGCGCCGGTGCGACAGGCACCGGCGCCAAGGCCCGGGCTCGGGAACAACTGGTTGAACCGCGTGGTTCGCGCCGTGCCGAGCGCATCGAGCGCGGCGATCGCATCCTGGTTCGTGTTGTGCGTGTCGCTGGTCAAGACGCCGAACAGGTTCAGGAGCGCGCCGAACACCGGCGTCGAGATGCCCGTCGGGTCCAGCTTCAGCGCGGCGAGCACGAAGTCGGCGAACTGCGAGCCTCGGTGCGGCGTCGCGATCGTCGTGACCGACGCGACGAGCGCGGGCGCGACCGACGCGACGTAGCGCGACGTCAGCCCGCCCTGGCTGTGTCCGATCAGGTTCACCTTGGCCGCGCCCGTGACCGCCAGCACCTGCTTCACGTAGGCGAGCAGTTGCTCGCCGCGCCCGTTCGGGCCGAGGTCGCTCTGGAACCCCGACAGGTCGGCGACGTAAACCGTCGCGCCATGCCGCTGCAGGTCGGCCTGCATCCCGTACCAGTACGGCACCACGCCGAAATAGTCGTCGGTGCCGGTCAGGCCGTGCACGAGGATGATCGGATAGCGGGTCGCCGCGTAGTCGTCGAGCGTGGCGCCGGCCGCCGTCTGCGCGCCGGCCGCGGGTGCGGCCAGGCCGACGCAGGCGAGCAGCGCGGCACCGGCCAGGAGGCGCGCGCACGCGCGCCAAAGGCGTCGCACCGGCGCGGCGCGTCTCGCGATATCGATGTCGATGTCATGCATGCGCGGTCCCCAAAGTTGCGTGCGCGGCCACGCGCCGCTGCCACGCGATGAACAACGGCGCACCGACGACTTCGAGCACCGTGAAGCCGACGAACGGCGGCCACGGCAGCCCGAGCGTCGCGAGCGAAATCAGCCGTCCGATGCCGCCGAGGAAGATCATCGTCCACAGCGTCGCGAACAGCCGTCCCTGGCGCTCGATCCCCGGGATCACCGAGAACGCCGCGAGGCCGAGCCCGAGCCAGACGCCCGCGTAGAAGCGCAGGTTGCCGTCCAGCGTCGCGTCGGCCGGCAGCGCGATGCCGAGCGACGCGTACAACGGATCGTGGATGCCCATCATGCCGAGTACCCCGGTGATCGACGGGACCAGCGCAAGCACGGCGGTCGCCGCCTGAAGCGCGCGTTTGCTCATTCGAACTCTCCTTGCTTCATCGATAGAAAATGCCCAGCACCTGCACGCTGGCCGACTCCGGCATCGCACCGAAGCGGCTCCACGACGGGCCGCCCTGATGCAGCCACTGCAGCGCAATGTCGAACCGGTCGAAGCGCCGCCGCAGCTCGAGCCAGTATTGCCGGCCGCCGCCGAGATCGGCCTGCACGAAACCCGACAGATCCAGACGGCGCACACCGATATTGCGCCATGTCGCCATCAGGAACACGCCGTGACGGGTTTGCAGCTCCTGCGCGGCAATCGACGTCTGCACCGCGCTGCCCCAGGCCGCCGGGTTCGCGCGCTGCAGCGCGCGCCATTGCGACGCGTCCGCGCCGCCGCCGTTGCTCTGGAATTCGGCACTCAGCGACAGGTCGATCGGCAGCGTCCAGGTCGCGCCCACCGACGAGCTCGTGCGGAACGCGCTGTCGCCGGCCGCGCCGGTCGCGCGTGCGATCAGCGAGCGCCGGTAGCCGCCCGCCCATTCGACGTAGGCGACCACCGAGTTGCCGAGCAGCACGCTCAGGTTTTGGCCGAACTGCGGCGCCTGCCCGCTTTCGCCGTAGACGATCCATTGCGGCTGGATCGTCGCGGCGAGCCGCTGGCTCGCGACGAGCATCCAGCGATCGACGCCGTTGGTGCGCTGCAGGTCGGACGATACGGCCGGATCGCCCGGCAGGCTGCGGCGCTCGAGCCGCGGCGACAGCAGCGCCGCGAGCGAGCCCGTGTCCCACACCTGCTGCGCGCGCAGCGCGACCGTGCCGAGCCGATTCGTGTGGCGGCTGTCCGGATCGGGCGGCACGTCGAGGCTCACCGCGCCCGCGCGAAAGAAGTCGGTCGGGTTGTAGCCGATCGCCGCGCCGAGCCGCTCGTTGACGCGCCCCGCGTCGACGACGAACGTCGGCGCCGCGCGCCAGCTCGCGTACGCCTCCTTCACGAGCGTCACGTCGCGCGACGACGTGCGCGACGTCCCGAGCGGATCGAAGCGGTCGAAGCGCATCGAGAAGTGCGCGGCGAACGTCGGCGTCAGCCACTGCCCGTACTCGAATTCGACCGACAGCTGGTTGCGCCCGGCGTGCGCGCCGTCGCGATAGCGGCTCGCGCGCAACGCGTCCTGCACGTCGAGCTTCCACGGCTTCGCGGTATCGGCCGGCGCCGCGGCGGACCGGTCGGCGAGATCGAGCGCCGCGGCATCGGCCGCATCCACGCCGCCCGCACCGCCCGTCGCCTCCGCGCCGGCCGACGCCGCACGCGCGAGCGCCGGCAGCAGCACGAACGCGAGCGCCGCGACCCGGCATCGACGCCGCACCGTCATTGCGCCTGGAAGCGGGACAGGTAGTCGCGCTGCAGCCATGCATCGGGAATGTCGCGCCACGCGTAGTCGGAGAAACGCATGACCGTGACCCAGTTGCTGTCGAGCCCGTCGATGATGACCGTTTCCGTCGGCCGCTCGACGCCGAGCTGCATCGTGTAGCGCCGGTAGAACGCGGTCTTCAGCAGCCGGTCGCTCTCCGAATAGAAGCGCGCCTTCAGGGGCCGGTTGTTCGCCGCGTCGATCCAGATCTCGATGCGGCGGTACGTCAGCCCGTCGCCGTGGCCGGTGAGCGCGAGCCGGTATGCGCGGCGGGTCTGCCGGTCGCCGTCGGCGATGTCCTCGACGCCCTTCAGCTCGGCCGTGTAGTCGTGCGCGAGATTGACCGTCACGACGTCGCCGTTCGCGGCCTGCCCGAGCAGCCGCTGGTCGGGCGAGATCCGCACGCTCGCCTGGTTCGCGGGATCGTAGAACCACAGGTCGTTGCCGTTCTTCAGCATCAGCTTGCCCGTGTCGCGCGCCGGCGCGACGAAGCGCACCAGCGTGCGGAACGCGCCGCCCGGCGCGTCGGGCTTCGAATAGATCGACAGCGTATTGCCGTCCACCTGCTTGCCCGACCGATACTCGATCAGCGTCGCGGTCAGCACGAACGATTTCGCCGGCGCGCGGATCGCGTCGCTCGCCGCGAGCACCTTCTGCGGATCGGGCGCCGGCTGCGCGTGCGCGGCGCCGGCCAGGAATGAAAGACTCAGACAGCATGAAACGAACAGGCGACGCACGTGCGCTCTCCCCGAAAGTGAAATGAACGAAAAAGACCGCATCCGCACGGCGTCATACGTGCCGCAGCGCATCGACGATCGACAGCCGCGCCGCGTGCCGCGACGGCAGCCACGCGGACAGCCCGGCCACGCATGCGAGCCCCGCGAACGTGACGGCGATGGTTCGCCACTCGCCCCACACGCGCACCGTCAGCGCGACCGCGTCGATGCGCGCGGGCGGCGTCCAGGCCAGCCCGCTGTGATTGACGGCCGCCGCGATCGCGAGCGCCGCCAGCACGCCGAGCGATGCGCCGGCCACGCCGAGCAGCGCGCCCTCGCAGACGAACAGCGCCTGAATGCCGCCGCGCCGCATGCCCATCGCGCGCAGCGTGCCGATCTCGACCGTGCGCTCGATGATCGCGGTGCTCATCGTGTTGCTGATCACGAACAGCACGATCGCGCTGATCAGCACGAACACGAAACCGAAGATCACCGAGAACATCCGGTTGGTCTGGTCGTAGAACGGGTTCAGCGTCGCGAAATCGACGACGTCGAGCGGCTGGCCGTCGAAGCCGCCGCGCAGCAGCTGCTCGATGCGCGCGCGCGCCGCCGGCAGATCGGCCGTGCGCGCGAGCTGGATCTCGAGGGCGGTCGCGCGCGGCTCGGCGCCGCCGTACACGAGCCGCTGCGCCTGCGGCAGACGCACCGCGAGATACACGTCGTCGAGCTCCTTCACGCCCTGCTGCTCGGCCTTCACGACCGAGAAGCGGCCGACGTTCGGCGCGCCGCCCGCGC
>NZ_LDVA01000177.1:0-47164 GCF_050768715.1 Burkholderia sp. ZZQ-2
GCCTTGCGTGTCGTCGATCAGCAGCAGCGCGGCGTTCAACCCCGTCAACGGCGTCCGGGCGGTTTGCGCCGACGCCGGATCGCCGAAGCTCAGCAGTTGCGCGTTGCGCGCCGCGGTGAGCCATGCGGCAACCGTTGCCGGATCGTCGGTGCGGATCCGGAACGGGTGTGCTTCGTCGTCGTCCGGTTTGCCGCCGAACGCATGCCACTGGGCCGCCATCGCATCGAACGGGCGGCCGTCCGCGCGTGCGGTGCGCAGGTCCAGCGGCGCCGACGCATAGAGGGCGAGCGAGGCTTGCGCGTCCGGGCCGGCATCGCGCGTCACGCGCAGGATGAGGCTGGTGCGCGAGTCGTCGATGTCGTCGGCATGGCTTTCGGCAATGCAACGATTGACGTTGTCGCAGACGACCGACCAGTTCTTGAAGTCGCGCTCGACCGGCGGCCGCGTGAGCGGACGGGCCTGGGCAACGATCGGGGAAACGGCGAGGAGGGCGGCGATGGCGAGCGAAAGGCGGTGCGACATGACGGTTCGTATCGACTGTGGATGGGCGGGCGCAAGACGTCGGACTGCAAGCGCATCGTCAGCAAGCGGGGCGGTCGAAGGCAGCGGCGCATGCAGGGGCGCGCTTTGCGGAACGGTTTCGAGTATACCGCCGCAATGGGCGCCGATCGCGGCGGCGGCGCGTCGTGTGCGGGCACGTACGTTGCTGGCCGGCACGGGGCGCACGTGCACGGATGCGCAAATGGCGCGATGCCCGCAGGCATCGCGCCGTTCGCTTTTCATCGTGCGTCGACCACGTCGCGCAGGAACGCGTCGAGCATCGCCACGTCGCCCCACGGCCGCTTGTATTCGCGATCGTGTTCGGCATCGGCGAGCATCGTTTCGACGAGCGCGTGGATCGCCGGCCGGCGCGGCCCGAATTCGCTTTCGTTCGCGCTCATCTTCAGCGCGAGCAGCGCGTCGAGCTCCGCGCGCACCGACGGCTCGTGCACGGTGCCGTCGACGAGCGCCGCGAAACGCATCGGCGGCATTCCGAGCCCCGCGTCGATCCAGCGCACCGCGAGCAGCGGCCGCAGCACGTACAGGTATTTCTTGTAACGCACCGTGTCGCCTTGCAGATAGCCGCGAAAGTTCTTCTTCGCCATCGCGAGGTAGTGATGACGCCCGCGCACCGGCGAGAAGAACGCCGACGCCAGCGACCTGAGCCGCGGCGCCCAGCGCGCGTCTTCGCGATACACGACGGGCGAGTCGAGCCATTCGAGCAGCGTCGGGTTCGAGCGGCGCAGCAGTTGCAGCGCCTTGCGCAGTTCCCAGCCGCTGACGTCCAGCTCGTCGTCGAGCGGCCGCTCGATCACGTCGCGTTGCGCTTCGACGCTCAGGTACCAGTCGCGCCGGTGCACATATACGAAGCGCACGTCGTAGTCGCTGTCCGGCGAGGCGAATCCCCAGCCGCGGCTGCCCGATTCGCACGCGAACAGCACGCTCACGTCGTGGCGGCGCTCGACTTCCGCGAGCTCCGCCATCACGCGCGCCCGCACGGCCGGGTCGACCGGGTGCGCACTGCGCACGGCAGTCAGTTGTTCCGTTTTCATGATTGTCGTTTCTCTCTCGTTGCGCGCGGCCGCCGGCCATCGGCCGCGCACCGCGCTATCCTTTCACGCACACCACCTGGCGCAGCGTATGCACCACTTCGACGAGGCTGCGCTGGGCCGCCATCACCGCGTCGATGTCCTTGTAGGCCATCGGGATTTCGTCGACGACGCCCGAATCCTTCCGGCATTCGACGCCCTGGGTCGCCTTCACCTGGTCGTCGACCGTGAAGCGGCGCTTCGCTTCGGTGCGGCTCATCGTCCGGCCCGCGCCGTGGCTGCACGAGCAGAAGCTTTCCGGGTTGCCGAGCCCGCGCACGATGAAGCTTTTCGCACCCATCGAGCCCGGAATGATCCCGAGCTGCCCCTTCTGCGCGGACACCGCACCCTTGCGCGTCACGAGCACGTCTTCGCCGAAATGGCGTTCGCGCTGCACGTAGTTGTGGTGGCAGTTCACCGCGTGTTCGTCGACCGAGAACGGCTTCGCGATCATGCCGCGCGCCGCGCCGATCACCGCATCCATCATCGCCTGCCGGTTGCGCCGCGCGTAGTCCTGCGCCCAGCCGACCGCCTCGACGTAGTCGTCGAAGTGGCGGCTGCCCTCGGTGAAATACGCGAGGTTGCGATCCGGCAGGTTCGCGATGTGCTGCCGCATGTCGGCCTGCGCGAGTTCGATGAACAGGCTGCCGATCGCATTGCCGACGCCGCGCGAGCCGCTGTGCAGCATGAACCACACGTGGTCCGCTTCGTCGACGCACACTTCGATGAAGTGGTTGCCGGTGCCGAGCGTGCCGAGATGCGCGTAGTGGTTCGTCTTTTCCAGCTTCGGATACTTGTCGACGATCCGCTGGAAGCCCGGTTGCAGCGACTTCCACGATTCGGTCACGGCGGCCGGCGTGCGGTCGCCCCACGCGCCCGGATCACGGCGGCCCGGCGCGCGGCCGTGCGGCACCGCGCGTTCGATCGCACTGCGCAGGCCCGCGAGCGAGTCCGGCAGGTCGGACGCCGTCAGCGTCGTGCGCGCGGCCATCATCCCGCAGCCGATGTCGACGCCGACCGCGGCCGGAATGATCGCGCCCTTCGTCGGGATCACGCTGCCGATCGTCGAGCCCTTGCCGAGGTGGACGTCCGGCATCACCGCGACGTGGCTGAAGATGAACGGCATCTGCGCGGTGTTGCGCAGCTGCGCGCGCGCTTCGTCCTCGACGGCGACGCCTTGCGTCCACATCTTCACCGGCTTGCCGTTCGCCAGTTCCATCACCTGGTAATCCATTGCACTCATTTGCTTCACCCGATTCCTTCATTCATGCGGCGCGGCACACTTGCGCCGCGCCGTTGCGCCCGTCAGGCGCCCTTGATGCTGACGAGTCCGTTCAGCACCTGGTCGAGACCGCCGAACACCGAGATGCGGTCGATCCGTTCCGCGACGCGCTCGAGCGTTTCCAGCTCCTTGAGCCGCAGCGCGGTCGGGTTTTCTTCCATCACCTTCGCGGTGTTCAGCAGCGAACGCGTGGCCGCCGTTTCCTCGCGGCGGCGAATCACGTTCGCCTGCGCGGACTTCTCCGCCTCGACCACCTGCGCGAGGATCGTCTTCATGTCGCCCGGCAGCACGATATCCTTCACGCCGACGCTGCGCACGTCCACGCCCGAGTTGCCCAGGCGTGCACGCACCTGCGTGATCACGACGTCGTCGATCGACTGCTTGTCTTCCAGCAGTTCGTCGAGCGAGCGTGTGCCGACGGCCGAACGCAGGGCGAACTGCAGCTCGCGATACAGGTGCTCGACCGGCTTTTGCAGCTGGCCGAACGCATGCAGCACGTCCGCATAACACCACGTCGCCGACAGGTTCAACCGCAGCGCGACCTTGTCGCGCGTCAGGATTTCCTGTCCGCCGACTTCGAGCGCCTGCACGCGCAGGTCGACGAGTTCGACCGCGATGTCGCGGTTGAAGCGCCAGAACGCCGAGACGCCCGCGTCCAGCAGCCGCTCGATCTTGCCGTCGATCTTCAGCACGCCGACGTGGTACGCCGGCACCTGCGCCAGCAGTACACCCGCCAGGCCCGCCACGCCGCGCGCCCGCAGCGCCGGTTGCGCGATGCGCTTCACGAGCGCGGCCGGCAGCATGCTGTCCTGCGCGAGATCGACGCGCTCGAGACGGTGCGCGGTCAGGCCGCGCCAGTACAGCCGGCGCGTGCCCGGCACCAGGATCTCGACGAGCACGTCGTCTTCGTAGCGCAGGCCGGCTTCGTCGTCGGCGAGATCCATCGCGACGAAGTGCCGGGCGAGCACGTCCTGTGCGTCGTGACGCAGGTAATCGGCCAGTGCCGCGTCGGCGAGCGGCGCGTCGAGACGCGCGGTCTGCACCGACAGGCGCTTGAACGGATCGAAGGCCTTGAACACGCCCGGTTCGAGCACCTTCACGAAATCGCCCTCGTTCATCAGCAGCGCGCGTTCGTTCTTTTTCACTACATGTCGCATCCACATATTCTTGTCCTTTTCTTCGATGACCGCCGGGTGACGCGCATCGTGCGGATCGCGGGGCGACGCAACCGGGCGGGCGGCGCGCAGGCCCGGCGCCGAAGTGCGCGGCGACGCATCCTGCTTCGCGTCGTCGTGCGCCTTCGCGCGGGCCGTGCGGCCGTCCGGCCGATCGCGCGGAACCGCAACCGGTCCGACGCGCGGCGGGCCTTGCGGCCCGCACCGGCGGGTACTGCTTTCATTACAAGGCTGTCCTTGCGGACAGCGTTCGAGCGGGATTCGAACCCGCTACACACCGGCTTGCGCCGGCTGCTCTACCCGAATGAGCTACCGAACGGAGGGCGCCCCGGGATTCGAACCCGGGCGAAGTTCCAGTACGCGCCCGTTTGCCTTCGTCTGCCCATGGCGGCATGCGCGACCGCGACGAACCAGGTTCGGCGGCGGCGCACCAGCAGGGCTTTGTGAACCCTGGCTCGCGGGCCAGCGGGACATCCGGCGCTTTCTATTTAGCGAGGAGCGTGCCAGCGGGCGGCGCAATGCACGAAATAAATCTCAAGTCATTGAAATGGAAGGGGAAATTATTTGTCGTGACGGGCGGCGCATGAAAATCCGGCCACGGCTCGATCCGAATATTCGATACAATCCGATCGTCTCTTATCTTGTGGGATAAACATGCGCAAGACCGTCGCGATCGGTTTTCTCGGTACCGTGCTCGACCAGGGTGGCGGCTCGCAGCGTCGCTGGCGCAACTGGCGGCCGACGATTTCGCTGTGCGAGCAGCGCGACATGCCGGTCGACCGGCTCGAACTGCTGCACGCGCCGAGCTACGCGCGTCTCGCGAACCGCGTGAAGCAGGACCTGGAGCGCGTGTCGCCGCACACCGACGTGCGGCTCGTTCCGATGGAGATTCGCGATCCGTGGGATTTCGAGGAGGTCTACGCGACGCTGCACGATTTCGCGCGCGCCTACCCGTTCGATCTCGACCGCGAGGACTACCTGATCCACATCACCACCGGCACGCACGTCGCGCAGATCTGCTGGTTCCTGCTGGCGGAGGCGCGTTACCTGCCGGCGCGTCTCGCCCAGACGGCACCGCCGCAGAAGACCGACGAGGGGCCGAGCGGGCCCGGCACGATGTCGGTGATCGATCTCGACCTGTCGCGCTACAACCGGATCGCGCAGCGCTTCACGCGCGAGCGCGACGAGACGGTGTCGTTCCTGAAGGCGGGCATCGCGACGCGCAACGCGCGCTTCAATGCGCTGATCGAGCAACTGGAGCGCGTGGCCGTGCGTTCGCGCGCGCCGATGCTGCTGGTCGGGCCGACGGGCGCCGGCAAGTCGTTTCTCGCGAAGCGCGTGTACGAGCTGAAGCGCGGCCGCCATCGGCTCGCGGGGCCGTTCATCGAGATCAACTGCGCGACGCTGCGCGGCGACGCGGCGATGTCGACGCTGTTCGGCCACGTGAAGGGCGCGTTCACGGGCGCGCAGTCGGCGCGGGCCGGGCTGCTGCGCGCGGCGGACGGCGGCCTGCTGTTTCTCGACGAGATCGGCGAACTCGGGCTCGACGAACAGGCGATGCTGCTGAAGGCGATCGAGGAGAAGCGTTTCCTGCCGGTCGGCGCTGACGTCGAGGCGACCAGCGATTTCGAACTGATCGCGGGCACGCACCGCGACCTGCGGCAGATGGTGGCGGCCGGCACCTTCCGCGAGGATCTCTATGCGCGGATCAACCTGTGGACGTACGAACTGCCGGGGCTGGCCGAGCGCCGCGAGGACATCGAGCCGAACCTCGAATTCGAACTCGACCGGTTCGGCCGCGAGCAGGGCGAGCAGGTGCGTTTCAATGTCGAGGCGAAGCGGCGCTACCTCGCGTTCGCCGCGTCGCCGCGTGCGGCGTGGGCCGGCAACTTCCGCGAGCTGTCAGCGTCGGTCACGCGGATGGCGACGCTGGCCGACGCGGGACGGATTACCGAAGCGCTTGCCGAACAGGAAGTCGAACGGCTGACGCGCACGTGGTCGCAGCCGGGCGGCGCGGGATCGTCCGAGGCATGCGTCGACGCGGTGTTCGGCGCGCGCGCGGCGGAACTCGACCTGTTCGACCGTGCGCAGCTCGAACGCGTGCTCGACGTGTGCCGCGTGTCGGCAAGCCTGTCGGAAGCGGGGCGCACGCTGTTCGCGGTGTCGCGGCAGAGCAAGAAGCAGCCGAACGATGCGGACAGGTTGCGCAAGTATCTCGCGCGGTTCGGGCTGGATTGGGAGGGGGTGAGGGGCGCGCTCGATGCGTCGAGGTGACGGGCATGCGCGATGCATTCCCTGCGTCGCGCATGGCGGATAGCGCGTGCGGTATCGTGCACGCAAACGTCGGGAGGGTGGTGGTGGTCGTGATTCCTTCGTCGGTCAAAGCGCTGTTTGCAGATTCGGGGTGGCGTGGCGATTCCGGTTGCCGTGTGTCATCCGGCGACGGCGAGCATCCGGGAGATGCAATCCTGCGCGAATTCGGCGGGCTGATCGTGGGCGCCTCTGCCAGCGGGCAAACCTGCGCGCGAATGGGGCTCGTCTTTCATGCGCTGGCGCGCAAGGATCACCAGATCGACGCGTGGGAACAGGCGCTCGGGACGACGATGATCGGCTTCGCCGAAGACGATCTCGGGTACGCCGAGTTTTATGTCGATGCGCAGGGCCGAGTGTTCTCGACCAATTGCGTGGTCGACGGTGTGTATCTGTGCGGATTCACGTTCGGCGAAGCGGTCGAGCGGACGCTGCTCGGGCGCGTCTCGATTCCGCTGTTGCTCGACCGCCGTGCAACGATTGCCCATTACGGCGAGGTTCTGACGATCGACGATCCGCGTGTGATGACGGTCCGTCAGCTCCTTGCCCGCGCGTGATGCGGCGACGCGCTTCGGCCGTGTTTCAACCGGCCGCCGCAGCCGCCGCTTCGTGAAACGGCGCCAGGAATGCCCATTCCGGCTGCGCGGCCGCGACATCCGCCAGCCCGCGCGCGAACGCGTGCGCCGGCAGCCACGGATACCCGAACGCCGCATGCAGCGCGTCGAGTTTCGTCGACTTCGGATCGTCGATCGTATCCATGCGCGCGATGTGAATGTGCAGCGCGGCGATCCGCGCACCGCCTTCGCTGTCGGGTGTGAACTGCCAGCGGTACGTGCCGTGCCCGATCCGCAACGCGCCCTTGTCCTTCTGCCGCATTACGACGAGCCACGACATCCTGCTGACGCCGTGTGGGTCGACTTCGGGTTCCGTGCAAACGTAATAGGTCCGGCACCGCTCGAACCGCTCGCCGAATTCCTCGACCAGGGTGCGTGCGATCGCGGCCGCGCCCGTCACGCGCGGCGGAAAATCGATGTCGTCGTTCGCGAGCGAAAAGCTCAGCTCGGCATCGGCCGCGAAGCAGTCGGCGATCAGCGCGGGCCGGTTCAGGTCCTTTGCGCGCAGATAGCATTCGAGCAGCGCGCGAACCGACGCGGGATGAAGCGGGAAGGGCATGGACGAGCCTCCTGTAGCGGGAAATGGGGCCACGCGCACCGGCCGGACCTGGCCAGGGGCGTATGTGCCTTTGCCGTATAATTTCGTTTCAAAGCTAAATTCGCATGACCGTACGGAGCGTCGAAGTCATGGCCAAGCAGCAAGAGGAGTCCGTTCTGACCATCACCAACCCGGCCTGCCTGATCGACGGCACGGACACGGAATTTCGCCACCTGATCAACGGGCTGCTGCCGTTTGCGGCCCGCCTGCTGTCGGTACGCGACGGCTTCGGCTCGCTGGTCGGCCTCACCGGCATCCAGTATTCGCTGCTCGTATCGGTTTCGCATCTTTCGCACGACGACGTCGTGACCGTCAACCGCCTCGCCGATCACCTGCACCTGAGCGGCGCATTCGTCACGATCGAGACGGGCAAGCTGAAGAAGCTCGGCCTGATCGACAAGCGCCCGGACCCCGACGACAAGCGCAAGATGCGTCTCACGGTCACGCCGGCCGGCTCGAAGCTGCTGAAGGCGCTCACCGATACGCAGCAGCGCATCAACAACGTGCTGTTCGAGGGCGTGACGAAGACCGAATTCAAGGCGCTCTGCTCGGTAATCGACCGCCTCGTCACCAACGGCGACCGCGCGACGCTCGATCTCGCGCACCTGATCGCGCGCCAGGAAAAAGGCTGACGCGTACGCGCCGCCAGCCCGCCTGACGCTTCGACCGCATTCAGTGCGCGGCCCACTCGATCGTATTCAGGTCGACCCCTTCGAGATGCATGTCCCACAGCGGGCTCAGCGCGCGCAGCTTGCCGACCGTGTCGCGCACCTGCGCAATCACGCTGTCCACTTCGGCTTCGGTCGTGAAGCGGCCGAGCGTGAAGCGGATCGAGCTGTGCGCGAGCTCGTCGCTGCGGCCCAGCGCGCGCAGCACGTACGACGGCTCCAGCGATGCCGACGTGCACGCGGAGCCTGACGATACCGCGACACCCTTGATCCCCATGATCAGCGATTCGCCTTCGACGAAGTTGAAGCTGACGTTCAGGTTGTGCGGAATCCGGCGGGCGAGATCGCCGTTCACGTAAACCTCGTCGAGCGTCGACAGGCCGGCCAGCAACCGGTCGCGCAATGCGCCGACCCGGCGGCTTTCCTCCGCCATCTCTTCCTTCGCGAGCCGGAACGCCTCGCCCATCCCGACGATCTGGTGGGTGGGCAGCGTGCCCGAGCGCATCCCGCGCTCATGGCCGCCGCCGTGCATCTGCGCTTCGATCCGCACGCGCGGCTTGCGGCGCACGTACAGCGCGCCGATCCCCTTCGGGCCGTAGACCTTGTGCGCGGTCACCGTCAGCAGGTCGACGTTCAACGCATTCACGTCGATCGGGATCTTGCCGGCCGCCTGCACGGCGTCGCAGTGGAACACGATGCCGTGCGCGCGGCACAGCGCGCCGATCTCCGTCACCGGCTGGATCACGCCCGTTTCATTGTTCGCGAGCATCACCGACACCAGGATCGTGTCGGCGCGCAGCGCCTGCCGCACCGTGTCGAGATCGAGCAGGCCGTCTTCCCGCACGTCGAGGTACGTGACGTCGAAGCCCTGGCGTTCGAGCTCGCGGCACGTATCGAGCACGGCCTTGTGCTCGGTCTTCACCGTGACGAGATGCCTGCCCTTGCCCTGGTAGAAGTGCGCGGCGCCCTTGATCGCGAGGTTGTTGCCCTCGGTCGCGCCGGAGGTCCACACGATTTCGCGCGGATCGGCGCCGAGCAGCGCGGCGACGTGGGCGCGCGCCTCCTCGACCGCCTGCTCGGCATCCCAGCCGTAGCTGTGGCTGCGTGAAGCCGGGTTGCCGAACTGCTCGTGCAGGAACGGCACCATTTTGTCGACCACGCGCGGATCGACGGGCGTCGTCGCGCTGTAGTCCATATAGATCGGACGGGATTGCATCGATGCGGCTCCGGAAAGCGGTGTCTCCCGCGGTGCGCGAAAGCACCGCGGAACAGGGTAGCCGCAGTGTACGTGGACATTCTCGGGCGCCGCGCAACACCCATCCCGCCAGTAGGGTTGTCTTTCAAACAAAGCTTTCTAGGTCAGGGTTTACGACAACTTGAACCCGCCTTTGTGTTTACATTTAATAAAAGCTAAATAACAAAGCTAAGTAACGATGCTTTGTTGGGCCGGATTCCGCAGCGGAATCCGGCGATGCAACCCAAGGAGGACGAGATGAGCGAGAACCATGCCGGAACCGGTGCGGGTGCCGACGCGCAGCGGCGCTTTCGCACCGCGCTGTCGATGTTCGCGACGGGCGTTGCGGTGATTACCGCCCCGCGCAAGGAGGGGGCGCCAATCGGTATCACGGTCGCGTCGTTCAATTCGGTGTCGCTGGACCCGCCGCTGATCCTGTTTTCGGTCGACCGTCGGAGCCTGAGCCTCGGCGACCTGGCCGGCGCGGGCGGCTATGCGGTCAACGTGCTCGACGAGACGCAACAGCACCTGTCGAACTGCTTCGCGAAAGCGAACGGCGACAAGTGGGGCTGGCGTACCGGCGCGGCCGATGACGACGGCGCGGTGCTGCTGCCCGACGCGCTCGCGACGTTCGAATGCGAGCCCTACGCGCAGTACGACGGCGGCGATCACGTGATCTTCGTCGGCCGCGTGACGCGGCACCGCGCGCGCTCCGAAGGGCGCCCGCTGATCTTCTTCGGCGGCCGCTATCGCACGCTCGACGGCATGCACGCGCCGTCTGCCTGAATGCAATCCACGTTTCATTCCACCCACGAGGACATCATGATCAAGAACGGAACCCAGCACATCGCGTCGCTGCGCGACGGGCGGCAGGTCTACCTGAACGGCCAGCCGGTCGGCGACGTGACCGCGCATGCGGCATTCCGCAATTCGATCCGCAGCTACGCGAGCCTGTACGACTACCAGGCGCGCGACGAGAACGTCGAGAAGATGACGTTCGTGTCGCCCGACTCGGGCAACCGCGTCAGCCGGATCTGGCAACTGCCGACCTCCTACGACGAACTCGTCGAACGCCGTGCCGCGCTGGAAGCGTGGTCGGAACTGCATTACGGCTTCATGGGCCGCTCGCCGGATCACGTCGCGTCCTGTCTTGCCGGCATGGTGATGGGCGCCGACGTGTTCGAGCAATACGATCCGGCTCGGGCGGGCGCGCTGCGCGACTACTACCGCTACGCACGCGACAACGACCTGTTCCTGACCTACGTGATCGTGAATCCGCAGGCGAACCAGTCGAAGGCCGCGCACGAGCAGGAGGACAAGTACCTCGCGGTCGGCATCGTCGATCAGGATGCCGAAGGCATCACGGTGCGCGGCGCGAAGATGCTCGCGACGAGCGGAATCATGGCGAACGAGGTGTTCTGCAGTTGCATCCAGCCGCTGCGCGAGGGCGACGAGATGTATGCGCTGTCGTTCGCGGTGCCGATGAACGCGAAGGGGATGAAGATCCTGTCGCGCAAGTCGTACGAGGAGAACGCGACATCGGTGTTCGACAACCCGCTGTCGAGCCGCTTCGACGAGAACGACGCGGTGCTGTATTTCGACGACGTGAAGGTGCCGTGGGAACGGATCTTCGTTGCCGGCAACACGGCGATGTGCGCGAAGCAGTTCCACGCGACGCCCGCGCACGTGTACCAGAACTACCAATGCCAGGTGCGCCTGATGACGAAGCTGCGCTTCCTCGTCGGGCTCGGCCTGAAGATCTCCGAGGTCAACGGCACGAATGCGTTCCCGCAGGTGCGCGAAACGCTGGGCCAGCTCGCGGCCGAAGCGTCGATGGTCGAGGCGTGGGTCTACGGGATGGAAGCGAAGGGCACCGTCGTCAACGGCTTCTACGTGCCCGATCGCAACATGCTGTACGGCTCGCAGGTCGTCACGCAGCAGCTCTATTCGAAGGTGCTCAACACGCTGCGCGAGCTCGCCGGCGGCGGAATGATCATGCTGCCGTCCAGCGTGCGCGATTTCGAGAACCCCGACCTGCTGCGCATCATCGAGAAGACGCAGAAGTCGCCGGTGTGCTCGTCCGAGGAGCGCGTGAAGTTCTTCAAGCTCGCGTGGGATGCGGTCGGCTCCGAATTCGCGTCGCGCCACAACCAGTACGAACTGTTCTACGCCGGCGCGTCGTTCGTCACGAAGGGGCACGCGTATCGCACGTACGACTGGCAGCGCGCGTCGCATCTCGTCGATTCGATGCTCGGCAGCTATTCGCTGAACCAGGAACTGTCGACGCCGCGCGCCGCCTGACGCGCCGCATCGCGTTCGACTCATCCGCTATCGCCACAGGAGAGACAGATGGCCATCAACAAGCTTCACGACGAATTCCATACGCTGGACATGCAGCGCGACTGGCAACTGCCGGAAGGCTATGACCCGGCATCCGGCGCGCAGGAACTGATCCTGTCCGGCGCGCTCGACACCGAGCGGAAGCGCGGCAGCCGCACGCGCTTGCTGCGCCTGCCGGCCGGGCTGCATACGAAGAAGCCGTTCGTGCACGACTACTGGGAAGAGGTGTTTCTCGTCGAAGGCGATCTGACCGTCGGCAACGACGAACACGGCAACGGCGGCACGCCGTTCAAGGGCTACACGTATGCGGTGCGCCCGCCCGGCGCATGGCACGGCCCGTTCAAGTCGAACGGCGGCTGCGTGCTGCTGGAGATGCACTACTACGACCCGGCCTGAGCCCGGCCATTCACGACACATCGCGGGCGGCGCCGCATCGCGCGTGCGCTGCCCGCTACGAGGAGCATTCGATGAAAACCATCACGTTTGCGATCGACGGTCGCGACGGCCGCACCGAGCGCGCGATCGCGATCGACACGCTCGTGATCGCGGGCTGGACCGGCCGCGACACGGTCGCCATGGAGAACCACATCCGCGAGCTGGAGGAACTGGGCGTCAAGCCCCCGGCGACGACGCCCGTGTTCTACCGCGTCGCGGCCGACCGCCTCGATCCGTCGCCCGCAATCCAGGTGTCGGGCGGGCAGAGCAGCGGCGAAGCGGAATTCGTGCTGGTGCGCGACGGCGGCGAGACGTTCGTCGGCATCGCGTCCGATCACACCGACCGCGAGGTCGAGACGTATGGGATCACGGTGTCGAAGCAGATGTGCGGCAAGCCGTGCGCGAACACGCTGTGGAAGCTCGACGACGTGGCCGGGCACTGGGATCAGCTCGTGCTGCGCGCCTACGCGACGATCGACGGCGAGCGCGTGCTGTACCAGGAAGGCAAGGTGAGCACGATGCGCGCACCGGACGACCTGCTAGCTCAGTTCGCGCGCCACGACGGCCGCTTCGTCGACGGCACCGCGATGCTGTGCGGCACGCTGGCGGCGATCGGCGGCATCCGGCCGGCCGAGCGGTTCGAGGTCGAGCTGGCCGACCCGGTGCTGGGCCGCACGCTGCGGCATGTGTATGCGGTGGACACGCTGCCGGTGGCGGGCTGACGCGGTCGGGAACGCGCACTCACGCGCGGCAGATCGCGATGATCTCCGCGCTGGTCGCAGCGTCGAACGGCGCGTGCTGCCAGTCGCCGTACCACTCGGCCGACGAGAATCCGGCCGCGATCACGCGCTCCCGCAAGTCGGGTTGAGTGATGAAGCGCAGCCGGCTCGTGTTCATCAGCACCGTGTCGTCGCGGCGGAAGCGGTAGTGCGTGTCGAACGTGACGATCGCGCCGTCCACGGAGCGCACCGCATGATGCAGGTCGACGATGCCCGATTCGCGCGATTCGACGCTGCGTGCCGAATTTGCCGGCGTCCATGCACGCCACGGCGCGATGCGCGGATTGCGGGTCTCGAACAGGAAGCGGCCGCCGTCGGCGAGCACGTACCGCGCACCGCGCAGCGTCGTATCGATTTCCGCGTCGGTCAGCAGGCACTGGAACGCATGCCCGGTCATCACGACCGCATCGAACGGCGGCGCGTCGGGCGGCAGGCCGTCGAGCCCGCACGCAAGCCAGTGGACCGCGTCGGCGCCCGGCTGGCGTCGGGCGTATTCGATCATCGCCGGCGCGGGATCGATCGCCACGACGTCGTGCCCGGCTGCCGCGAGCCGGCGCGCGAACGTGCCGGTGCCGCAGCCGAGGTCGAGGATGCGGCGGCGTGCGGCGCCGATCACGGACGCGTAGAACGCGAAATCCCGATCGCCCGCGTTGAACAGGTCGTAGACCGCGACGAGGCGCGGGTCGGTGTAGAGCGCTTCGCCGGCGGGCGTGGCGGCGGACGTCATGCGGCCGTGCGTGTCAGCGCTGCTGCACGGCCACGCGCAGCCCGAGCGCGATGAAGATCGAGCCGATGATCTTCCCCTGCCAGCGCGTGAGCCACGTGAGCCGCTTCACGATTCGGCCGAGCGGACGGATCGAGCAGGCGATCAGCGTCGTGTAGAGCGAGCTGAGCACGACGAAGATCAGCCCGAGCACCGCGAACTGCACGAACGTCGAGCCGCGTTCCGGATGCACGAATTGCGGCATGAACGCGAGGAAGAACAGCGCGGTCTTCGGATTCAGCACCTCGGCGGGAATCGCCTGCAGGTACGCCTTGAGCGGGGTGACGGGCGATACGCTCGGCAGCGACGGATCGGACGGCTTCTCCAGCAGCGCGCGCACGCCGAGATAGATCAGGTACGCGGCGCCGATCACCTTCACGACATTGAACGCGAGCGCCGACGTCATCAGCAGCGCCGACAGGCCGACGGCCGCGAACAGCGTATGCACGAAGTCGCCGCTGGCGACGCCGAGGCCGGTCAGGATGCCGGTCTTGCGGCCGCCCTGCACGGTGCGGCTCAGCACGAGCAGCACGGCGGGGCCGGGAATCAGGAACAGGCCCAGGACGACGGCCGTGAAGGTGGTCAGCGTGGTCAGGTCGAACATGACGGCTCCGGCAGGTGGGTGCGGCGGCGGCGAGGGATCGGGGCATTGTATTCGCATCGGCAGGCGGCTGCAGACGCCGCACGGGCATCCGTCCGGGCGGCAGGGCCGCGCCGGCGCCTTTCTGGTATAAGCACGAAAGGGCGCGCGGGCAGGGCGTCCGGCTTCCTCCATCGTCCACCGTTTCATGCGCCAGCTTCCTCCGACCACCGATCCCGCAGCGGATGACGAAGTCTTCCACGTGCCGCGTCCGCTCGTCGTGTTCGGCGGTTCGGTCGTCGAGCCTGAATGGCGGCTCGAACGGCACAGCCATCCGCAGGCGCAGTTGCTCTACACGTTGAGCGGCGTCATCTATTGCGAGATCGATGGCGGCGTGTGGAGCGCGCCGCCGCAATGCACGGTATGGATTCCGGGCGACGTTCCGCACGCGGCGCGCGGCTCGGCCGGCGCGACGTTCTACGCGGTGCTGGTCGAACCGGATGCCGCCCTCGACCTTCCCGCGCGCTGCTGCACGCTGTCGGTGTCGCCGCTACTGCGCGAACTGCTGCTGAAGGCGGCGAGCTTTCCGAACCTGTACGACGTCGACGGGCCGCAGGGGCGGCTGATGGCGACGCTGCTCGACGAACTCGTCGCCGCACCGGTCGAGGACCTGTACCTCCCGATGCCCGCCGATCGCCGGCTGCGCAAGCTGATCGACCATCTGCTCGCCGATCCGGCCGACAAGTCGCCGCTGGCCGAGCTCGCGCGGCGCGCGGGCATCAGCGAGCGCAGCCTGACGCGGCTCGCGGCGAAGGAGCTCGGGATGAGCCTCGGCGACTGGCGCCGGCGGCTGCACGTCGCGCTGTCGCTGCGGATGCTGACGACCGGCCGCCGCGTGCACCAGATCGCGATCGAGCTCGGCTACGAGAGCGCGAGCAGCTTCGTGACGATGTTCCGCAAGGCGACCGGCAAGTCGCCGACGCAATTCCTGACCGACCGGCAACGCTGAACCGCGCGATTCGCGCCATTCGGGCGCGATTGGCCGGATCGGGCAAGCGGTTGGCCGGGACGATAAATGACGCCGCGGGCCTCGATCCATAAAATGAGAATCGTTCTCATCTGGAGGCCGACATGCACATCACCACGACCGAATTCCCGTTTGTCTGGTTGCGTTACACCGGTTCGACGCACACCGACCCCGCCCGCCTGATCGCCGAACTCGACGCATTGCTCGCGCGTCGCGAACCGTTCGTTCTTCTGACCGACGATGCGCCGTCCGGCAATGAACGCGGCGCCGACGATCACGAGTTGCGCAAGCAGCTCGCGAAGTGGAGCAAGGCCAACCGCGCGCAGTCGCACGAATGGATCCCAGCGATGATCGCGATCGAGCCCGACGCCGCGCGGCGCGCGGCGCTCGACGCGTTCTCGGGCGCGTTCGAGAAGGTCTGGGGTTATCCGCTGAACGCGGCCGCCACCCGCGACGACGCACTCGCGCTGGCGCAACGGCTGCTCGACGACCCGGCGCGCGGCGCCGCGGCGGCGAACGGCTGAACCGTCTGCCGCGCCGGCGGCGCGGCGTTCCTCGATACGCATGCACGGCGGGCGCGCAAGCGTGCGCCGCGGCATGCGGCAAACATGCAGGGGTGTCCGGTGGACAATCCGATCCGCGCGATGCGCATCTTCACGCGCATCGTCGAAATGAACAGCTTTACGCGCGCGGCGCAGGCGCTCGGCATTTCGCGCGCCACCGCGACGCGGACCGTGCAGGAGCTCGAAACGGCGCTCGGCATGCCGTTGCTGGTGCGTACGACGCGCGCGCTGCGGGCGACGCCCGAAGGCGACGCGTATTACCGGCGCTGCGTGCGCATCACGGCCGACGTCGACGAGCTCGAGGCCAGCATTCGCGGCGCCGCGCTGCACCCGAGCGGGCCGCTGCGCGTCGAGTTGCCGGCGGCGGTCGCGGACGCGATCGTGCTGCCCGCGCTCGGCGAGTTCCATGCACGGCATCCCGATCTGGCGCTGACGCTGGGCGTATCCGGGCGCCCGGCCGATCGCATCGGCGACGCGATCGACTGCAGCGTCCAGCTTGGCGAACTGCCCGATTCGTCGCTCGTTGCGCGCCGGCTCGGCACGCTCGAGCGCGTGACATGCGCGAGCCCCGCGTATCTCGACCGCCACGGCGCACCGCGCACGCTCGACGATCTGGCCGTGCATCGTGCGGTCGGCACGTCGTCGGTTCCGGGGCAGCGTACGGCCGAACTCGATTTCCTCGTCGATGGCGCGGTGCGCAAGGTGCGGCTCGACGGGATCGTCAGTGTGGAGGACGAGCAGGCGTACCTGGCGTGCGGCGTGCATGGCCTCGGGCTGATCCAGCCGCCGCGCGTCGCCGCGCAGCCGCTGATCGACGCGGGGCGGTTGCGGGAAGTGCTGCCGCGCTGGCGGCCGGGTGCGATCGCGGTGTCGGCCGTGTACGTGAAGCGCCCGCATGTGTCGCCCGGCGTGCGCGCGTTCGTCGACTGGATCGTCGAGCGGTTTGAACGGGATCGGGAGGGCGTGGCCGTCGCGGGGGCCATGGCGCGACAGCTGGTGCCGGAAGTCGTCGAGATGAACGATCGCGAGGGGAGTCAGGTGGCAGTGGCGTGAACGAGGAGCGCTGAACGAAGGGCGGTCAATCGTTCGCCAGGCAAAATGCGGCGGCCATGTGCGCCTGCTCGGGGGCTGGTGCATCGAGATGCAAATATTCTGGCGATCGTGCGCCGTGTTTCGCCAGAATATTTGCCTTTTGATGCCGAGCCTGGCGAGACAAGCCCGTGTGCATGCGGAGCGAACCGTGGCCACGTGCGGGGCGATTCGGCCGTCGAGCGTCGTCGGTGCCGCACGCATATGGCGACGGCGGCTTGATCCGGCCTTACGGTTTTTCCTGCACCGTCCTCAACCGCCCCAGCTCCTCCGCCAGAAAATCCACGAACGCCCGAATCCGCGCGGACATCTGGTGACGCTGCGCATACACCGCATAAATGTCGGCGCCCGGCGTTTCGTGATCGGGCAGCACGACGACCAGGCGCCCGTCGGCGAGGTAGTCGCGCAGATCCCATTCCGCGCGCATCAGGATCCCGTGCCCGTCGAGCGCCCACTTCACGGCGATCTCGCCGTCGTTCGTCGTCAGGTTGCCGTTGATCCGCACGGCTTCCGTATAACGCGCCGTGCCGCGCCCGCTCGTCAGGCGCCAGACGCCGTAACCCTCGTCCCCCTGGCGGATGCCGATGCAGTTGTGCCGCGTCAGGTCGTGCGGCGTGCCCGGGGTGCCGTGCCGCGCGAGATACGCGGGCGCCGCGCACAGCAGCCGGCGGTTCGGTGCGAGCCGCCGCGCGACGACGCGCGAATCGGGCGGCTCGCCGAAGCGGATGCACACGTCGAACGCGTCGTCGGTGAGCGGCGGCGGCATCACCGACAACTGCAGTTGCACCGACACTTCCGGATACCGCGCGACGAAGCGTGAAATCGCCGGGCCGACGTGGCTGCGGCCGAAACCGAGCGTCGCATTCACGCGCAGCAACCCCTTCGGGCGCTGCTTCGCGCTGCCGAGCAACTCGCCGAGTTCGTCCATCTGGTCGAGGATCCGGCGCGCGTAGTCGAGATACACGTCGCCTTCCGGCGTCAGCATCATCCGCCGCGTCGTGCGGTTCACCAGCGTGACGCCCGCGCGCCGTTCCATCTGCGTGAGCCGCTTGCTGACGGCCGCCGCGGTCAGCCCGAGTTCGCGGGCGGCCGCGCTGAGGCTGCCGGAGGCGGCGAGCGTCGAGAAGAAGCCGAGATCGGCCGGCTGGACGGTATCCGCCATGACGGGATTCATGAATTCAAGTTAAAGATGCTTTGAGTCTAGCACCGGTTCCTGCACTCCTGGTTCGGTAAAGTGCCTCCACGCTGATGATCAACCGAGGATGTGCGCATGAAGACCTACCGTATCGCAACGATTCCCGGCGACGGGATCGGCAAGGAAGTGGTGCCGGCCGGCAAGCAGGTGCTGGAGGCGCTGGCCCGCGGCAGCGACCGCTTCGCGTTCGAGTTCGAGGATTTCGACTGGGGCGCCGATTACTACCGCGAGCACGGCGCGATGATGCCGGCCGACGGCCTCGACGCGCTGCGCGGCAAGGACGCGATCCTGTTCGGCTCGGCGGGTGACCCCGACGTGCCCGATCACGTGACGCTGTGGGGGCTGCGCCTGAAGATCTGCCAGGGCTTCGACCAGTATGCGAACGTGCGACCGACGCGCATCCTGCCCGGTATCGACGCGCCGCTGAAGCGCTGCGGGCCCGGCGACCTGAACTGGGTGATCGTCCGCGAGAACTCCGAGGGCGAATATGCGGGCGTCGGCGGCCGCGTGCACCAGGGCCATCCGATCGAGGCCGCGACCGACGTGTCGATCCTCACGCGCGCCGGCGTCGAACGCATCATGCGCTTCGCGTTCCGGCTCGCGCAGTCGCGTCCGCGCAAGCTGCTGACCGTGATCACGAAGAGCAACGCGCAGCGGCACGCGATGGTGATGTGGGACGAGATCGCGAAGCAGGTCGCGCAGGAGTTCCCCGACGTGACGTGGGACAAGGAGCTTGTCGACGCGGCGACCGCGCGCATGGTCAACCGGCCGGCGTCGCTCGACACGATCGTCGCGACCAACCTGCACGCGGACATCCTCAGCGATCTCGCGGCCGCGCTCGCCGGCAGCCTCGGCATCGCGCCGACCGGCAACATCGATCCCGAGCGCCGATATCCGTCGATGTTCGAGCCGATCCATGGCTCCGCGTTCGACATCATGGGCAAGGGGCTCGCGAATCCGGTCGGCACGTTCTGGTCGGTCGTGATGCTGCTCGACCACCTCGGCGAAGCGGAGGCCGCCGCAAGCGTGATGCGGGCGATCGAGGCGGTGACGTCCGACCCGTCGCTGCACACGCGCGATCTCGGCGGCAGCGCGACGACCGCGCAGGTGACGGCGGCTGTCTGCGAGCGTGTCGCGAACGCAGCGATCGCCGCCTGATGACACGGGCGGCGATGGGCGGGCGGGCCGCGACGTAGCGGCGGCGCGCGTGCGCAACCGGTCACCGGCTGTCGCCCGTTCATCGTCTCCCCGTTTTCCTGCCCGCGACTCGCGCATCCGACGCGAGCCGGGCGCCCGGGCGCCCCGGCGCCCGTTTCGCGGCGGCGCCGGCGAGCATTCATGGCAGAGCACGGCTCGACCTCGAAGGAGGAGACACATGCAAGCGGATCTGGAAACCCGCGTCGCGCGGAAACTGATGTGGCGCATCATTCCGTTCGTGATGCTGCTTTATTTCGTCAGCTTTCTCGATCGCGTCAACGTCGGCTTTGCCGCGATGACGATGAACAAGGCGATCGGCCTGTCGCCGACCGCGTTCGGGTTCGGCGGCGGCCTGTTCTTCATCGGCTACTTCCTGTTCGAAGTGCCGTCCAACCTGATTCTGCATCGCGTCGGCGCGCGCATCTGGATCGCACGCGTGATGATCACGTGGGGGATCGTGTCGGCCGTGTCCGCATTCGCGGCCGGGCCGACGAGCTTCTACGTGCTGCGCTTCCTGCTAGGCATGGCCGAGGCGGGATTCTTCCCCGGCATCATCCTGTACCTGAGCCTGTGGTTTCCCGCGAAGCAGCGCGCGGTGGCCGCCGCGTGGTTCATGGCGGCCGCGCCGATCTCGACCGCGATCGGTTCGCCGCTGTCGGGCGCGATCATGCAGATGCCGCCGATGTTCGGGCTCGCCGACTGGCAGATGCTGTACATCGTCGAAGCGCTGCCGGCGGTCGTGCTCGGCTTCGTCGTGCTCAGGTGCCTGACCGATTCGCCGTCGAAGGCCGCATGGCTGCGGGCGGACGAGCGCGACTGGCTGGTCGCGAAGCTGAAAGCCGAAGCCGATGCGCGCCACACGCATGCCGGGCATACCGCGGGCGCGTGGCAGGCGCTGCGCGATCCGCGCGTGCTGGCGCTTGCGCTGATCTATTTCGGCACGTCGGCGGGGCTGTACACGCTCGGCCTGTGGGCGCCGTTGATGGTCAAGCAGTTCGGCTTCACCGCGCTGCAGACGGGCCTGCTCACCGGCATCCCGAGCATCGCCGCGGTCGTCGCGATGATCGCCTGGGCGCGGCATTCGGATCGCGGCGGCGAGCGCACCTGGCACGTCGTGATTCCGTGCGTGCTCGCGTGCATCGGCTTCGTGTTTGCGGGGCAGGCGGGCACCGCGCTGCTCACCGTGCTCGCGCTGGTCGTCGTCAACATCGGGATCAGTGCCGCGAAGGCGCCGCTGTGGGCGATGCCGAGCGCGTTCCTGTCAGGTGCCGGCGCGGCGGCCGGCATCGCGATGATCAACTCGATCGGCAACCTCGGCGGGTTCGTCGGGCCGTTCGCGATCGGCTGGCTGAAGCACGTGACGGGCGGCTATGCCGCAGGGCTCTACGTGGTGGCGGGCACGCTCGCGGTGTCGGCGGTCGTCACGCTGATGCTGAGCCGCAAGGGTGCGAGGGAAGCGGCCGTGCCGAGCGTGCGGCATCACTCGTAGGCGCGGCCGGTGCGCCGGGACGCCGGGCCGCCGGGCCGGCGCGTATCGCGAGCACGCCCGGCTTCATGCATCGAGATGACTCGCAGCTTGCCATGACTGGCGCGGCGGTGCCGTGCCGCCGGTGCGCTACGCGGCGTGATGCAATTGCGGAAGGGGAAGCGGAAAGGCGGGGGAGAGGGAGGGAGCGGCAGGCTGCGTGCGTGAAGAAGAGGATCAATCCGCGCAGCCTGCCTGACCGTGCCGCATCCAGCGATGCGGCACGGCGTCGAGCGAGGCGACTTACTTGTCGTCGCCCTTGATCTGCGGCAGCGCCGATGCTTCGCCCGGCGTCAGCAGCCCGACTTGCGAATACACGCGCAGCTTGTCGCGCGTATCGGTGATGTCGAGGTTGCGCATCGTCAGCTGGCCGATCCGGTCGCGCGGCGAGAACGTCGATGCCACCTTCTCCATCGACAGGCGTTCCGGCTGGTACGTGAGGTTCGGCGACTTCGTGCTCAGGATCGAGTAGTCGTTGCCGCGGCGCAGTTCGATCTTCACTTCGCCGGTGATCGCGCGCGCGACCCAGCGCTGGGCCGTTTCACGCAGCATGATCGCCTGCGGGTCGAACCAGCGGCCCTGGTACAGCAGGCGGCCGAGACGGCGGCCGTTCTCGCGATACTGCTCGATCGTGTCTTCGTTGTGGATGCCGGTGACGAGACGCTCGTACGCGATGTACAGCAGCGCGAGGCCCGGGGCTTCGTAGATGCCGCGGCTCTTCGCCTCGATGATCCGGTTTTCGATCTGGTCGCTCATGCCGAGGCCGTGACGGCCGCCGATGCGGTTCGCTTCCAGCAGCAGCTCGACCGGGTCGGTGAACTCGACGCCGTTCAGCGCGACCGGCTGGCCGGCTTCGAAGCGCACCGTCACTTCTTCCGCGGCGATCTTCACGTCGTCGCGCCAGAACGCGACGCCCATGATCGGGTTCACGATCTTGATGCCGCTCTCGAGGCTTTCGAGATCCTTCGCTTCGTGCGTCGCGCCGAGCAGGTTCGAATCGGTCGAGTAGGCCTTCTCGGCCGACATCTTGTACGCGAAGCCGGCCTGGTTCATGAATTCGGACATTTCGGCACGGCCGCCGAGCTCGTCGATGAACGTCTGGTCGAGCCACGGCTTGTAGATCTTCAGATCCGGGTTCACGAGCAGGCCGTAGCGGTAGAAGCGCTCGATGTCGTTGCCCTTGTACGTGCTGCCGTCGCCCCAGATGTTGACGCCGTCTTCCTTCATCGCGGCGACGAGCATCGTGCCCGTCACGGCGCGGCCGATCGGCGTGGTGTTGAAGTACGTGACGCCGGCCGTCGTGATGTGGAACGCGCCGCTTTGCAGCGCCGCGATGCCTTCTGCGACGAGCTGCGCGCGGCAGTCGATCAGGCGGGCGCCGGCTGCGCCGTATTCGATCGCGCGTTTCGGGATCGCGTCGTAATCGTCTTCGTCGGGCTGGCCGAGGTTCGCCGTGTATGCGTACGGGACGGCGCCCTTGAGTTTCATCCAGTGCAGTGCTGCGCTGGTGTCCAGGCCGCCGGAGAAGGCGATACCGACCTTCTGGCCGGTCGGGAGGCTTTCGAGAATCGTGCTCATAGGAATTACCGTGGATTGAAGCCGGTGGGATCGTATTTCGCGGAATATGCGAGTATCGGCTGTCCGGGAGGTTGGGGCAAGGGTTGATTTTCGTCCGGAACCGTCGCCGGGCCTGTCGCGGCGGGCCTGACGGGCGGTTAACCGGGTGGAGAACGCCGCCCGGGGCGGCGCGAAATCACGGCAAATCAGGCGCCGATGAGCCCGGACGCCGGCCGTGTTTCCGGGGCCGGATCGGCCGAATGGTGGGGCTGCAGCGGTCAGGATGCCGGTGCGCCGATCCGAAAGGAATATGAAAGGTGTTGGCGTGAAGCCCGGATGCCCGCGAGCGTCAGATATTCCACGACTGCGCGGTGTCGAGCAGCTTCTCGCGCAACTGGTCGACTTCCACGGCCAGCTTGGCCGTGATCGACACGTAGCCCGACAGCTGCGGCGGCGGTGCGCCGTGCGGTGGGTCGGCCGGCCGGCGGCGCGGCGCGAGCCGGCTCGGCGTGCCGAACTTGAGCGCGCGGCTCGCGCCGACCAGCGTATCGCGGATGCGCCGGTTCACGGCCTTCATGTCGACGCGCATGTATTCGCGGGCCGCGACGTCGTCGCGGGCCGGCACCGCGCTCGACAGGATCTCCAGATAGCCGATGCACAGGCGCAGGCTGCGCTGGATCGCCTCGAGCTGCGTCATCGACGTCTCGCATTCCTTCGACACCGACGGCATCAGCGAACGCAGCTGCACGAGCAGCGCGCTCAGCGCGGCCATTTCCTTCAGGTGCGCGTCGTCGCTCACCTGGCGGTCGCCCGCGAGCCGCGCATGCACGGCCGCGCACGCGCGCAGCGCGTCGGCGAGCTTGTAGCGCCACGAGTAGGTCGCATAGAGCGGCAGCGCGAACGAGAACGCCAGCGCGATCGCGATGCCGATCAGCACGTTCACCGCGCGCCACAGGCCGTCGACGATCTCGTTGTCGCCGTGCCCGGCGACGATCACCATCGTGATCGCCGACAGCAGCGCGATATAGCCGGCCTTGCCGATCGCGTGATACGCGCAGATGCCGCACGCGAGCGCCATCAGCAGGTAGATCGCGATCGGTGCGTGCGCGGCGGAATACAGCAGGATCAGCCCGAGCCCCGCGAGCGCGCCGATCGACGTGCCGAGCGCGCGCTCGGCTGCCTTCTTGCGGATGTTGCCGTGATGCTGCAGCCCGCCGACGACGATCAGCACGGTAATCGTCGACCATTCGCCGTGCGGCACGTTCAGGCCGGTGGACAGCGCGATCGACACGAGAATCGCGAGCGCGACGCGCGCCGCATGGATCAGCTTCGCGTGCCGGTAGCGGCGGTACGGGTCGAGCAGCGGGCGGAGCGCGTTGCGCAGGAGCGGCGGCAGCCGGGCAGGGAACGGGGTGGTCATGACGGAGCTGGAGTGGCCGGAACGCGCATCGCGGCCTGCGCGGGCCGGCGCCGCGCCGCATGCGCAGCAGACGTAACGCTAGCCGAACGCGGCGGGGCTGTCCACGGCGCGGTCGTCCGGCGGGGCCGGCCGCCGCGCGGCTTCGCGTCACGTCAGCGCGATGTCATGCGTCCGCGATGCCCGGCTGCGCTTCCAGCACGCGGTTGCGTCCGCCGGACTTCGCGCGGTACAGCGCCTCGTCGGCACGCCGCAGCAGCGTCGCGGCGTTCAGGCGGCCGTCGGCGGCGGTCGCCGCGCCGATGCTCGCCGTGACACGCCCGTACGGGCTTTTCACGTGCTCGATGCCGAGCTCCGCGATCGCGCGCCGGATGCCTTCGGCGACGGTCAGCGCGCCTTGCGCATCGGTGTCGGGCAGCGTGACGACGAATTCCTCGCCGCCGTAGCGCGCGACGTGATCGCCGTCGCGACGCAGGCAGCGCGACGCGGTTTGCGCGACGCGCCGCAGCACGTCGTCGCCGGCCGGGTGGCCGTAGTAGTCGTTGAACGCCTTGAAGTGATCGACGTCGACGAACAGCACCGACAGCGGGCGGCCGCTGCGTGACGCACGCTGCGCCTCCTTCGCGAGCACCGTGTCGAACGTGCCGCGGTTGTCGAGGCCCGTCAGCGCATCGGTGTGCGCGAGCCGATACAGCTTCGATTCGGCGACCTGCCGGCGCGTCAGTTCGCGCGACAGCGCCAGCGATCCCCACGCGATGAACCCGGTGAACAGGCACATCAGCACGACGGTCCAGATCGCGCGGTGGTGCCACGACGCGTAGATGTCGACCTCGGCGGGTGCGACGTCGACGATCAGCGGCAGGCCGGCGAGATGCTTGTAAACATAGACGCGCCGCACGCCGTCGATGCTGCCGACGCCCGACAGCACGCCTTCCCGCCTGCGCAGCGCCTCGATGAACAGCGGCGACCTGCGCAGGTCGATGCCGACCACGCGCGCGTCGTAGGGCAGGCGGCTCACGAGCGTGCCGTTGAGCTCGGCGATTGCCGCGCTGCCGTGCTTGCCGACCGCGAGGCCGTCGAGCAGCGCGCGGAAGTAGTCGATGCTGAGCGTGCCGACGACGATGCCGCCGAACGAGCCGTCGGGCAGCGTGATCCGGCGGCTGAGCGCGATCGTCAGCGCGCCGCCGCGCAGCCGGGATGCGTACGGCCGGCTGATATAGAGGCCCTGCGCGATATCGTTGCGGTGCACGGTGAAATAGTCTCGATCCGCAAAGTTGCCTTGCCGCGCGGGCGACGCGCTCGAATCGATCACGATATTGCCGTGCGCATCCATCACGAACAGCGACCCGAGATATTCGCCGGTGGCGGCGCGGTCGAACAGCAGCCGATGGCGCTGGCGGGGCGGCAATGTCGTCAGTTCCGGATCGGCCACGCCGTCGAGGACGTTCTGCAGCGACAAATCGTAGAGCTCGATATTGCGCGCGATATCGCGTTCGATCAGCAGCATCAGGTTGCGTGCATTTTCGACCGCATGGTCATATGCATCACGCCGCGCCTCGATTAAAAGCGCCGTGGAAAGCCCCCAGCTGAACATCAGCAGCAAAATCCCCGCAACGAGTACGCCGCGGGGCGACAGAATGCGTGCCACGATCGACGCCGTATGGCGGCGCAGCGTGGCGGGCAGCGTGAATGACTTCATCCTCGAGGGTGGCGGGCGGCGGATTTCGCGTCGTTGGCGATTCCGCTCGCTGTTGATTTCGAATCGGGCCGCATTATCTCGCGAATTCCAGACATTCGTGTGCGCATGCAAAACATGCATGCCGGGGCGGTGATTCAAAACGGTTACGCATCGTTACCGCTTTAGGTGCGAGTGATTTGATTTGAATCAATTGCCGATACCGGTCATTTTGTCTGAATAATCCCGTGATTACCCGGCGATTATGTATGCCGGCGTGGTAGCTGGCGGATTGCGACAAGCCAATGGAGAAACTCCGTGGCAGCGGAAAACCGGATGACCACCCGGAACGCATGGTTTTTTGCGCCGGCGCGCGGCGGCGGCCCGGCCTGACCCGGTCGCGACGCGGCCAACCCCTTGATTCTGTGAAATCTCCGGAGCGGCCGCGGGCGGCGGCACCCGAGCTGTCCCCGTGACGAATCAGGTAGAATCCGCGCTTCGCCGCAGGCGCCCGCCGCGCAACGCGTATCGGGGCCGCATCGAATGCATCGCAGGACGCGCCCCGCGCTCCGATTCCGCATGCGCCGGCTACGGATGCCGGCCCGCTCAACGTTCGTCTCGTTTATGTCCGCACTTCCGAAATCCGACCAACCCGGTTCGTCCGCGAACCCACCCAAGCTTCATCGCGCGCTGAAGGCGCGCCACCTGACGATGATCGCCATCGGCGGCTCGATCGGCACGGGCCTGTTCGTCGCGTCCGGCGCGTCGATCTCGCAGGCCGGCCCCGGCGGCGCGATGGTCGCGTACATGCTGATCGGCCTGATGGTCTACTTCCTGATGACGAGCCTCGGCGAAATGGCCGCGTTCATGCCGGTGTCGGGCTCGTTCGCGACCTACGGCGCGAAATACGTGGACGAGGGCTTCGGTTTCGCGCTCGGCTGGAACTACTGGTACAACTGGGCTGTGACGATCGCGGTGGAGCTCGTCGCCGCGCAGCTCGTGATGCATTACTGGTTTCCGGACGTCCCGGGCGTGTGGTGGAGCGCGGCGTTCCTCGGCGTGATGTTCCTGCTCAACGCGCTGACCGTGCGCGGCTTCGGCGAGGCCGAATACTGGTTCGCGCTGATCAAGGTCGTCACCGTGGTCGCGTTCATCGGCGTCGGCCTGCTGATGATCTTCGGCATTCTGAAGGGCGCGCCGGGCAACGGCTGGGGCAACCTGACGATCGGCGACGCCCCGTTCGCGGGCGGCCTGCCGGCGTTGATGGGCGTCGCGATGATCGCCGGCTTCTCGTTCCAGGGCACCGAGCTGATCGGCGTCGCGGCCGGCGAATCGGAAAACCCGCGCACGACGATCCCGCGCGCGGTGCGCCAGGTGTTCTGGCGGATCCTGCTGTTCTACGTGTTCGCGATCTTCGTGATCGGCGTGCTGATTCCCTATACCGACCCGAACCTGCTCAAGACGGACGTGACCGACATCGGCGTGAGCCCGTTCACGCTCGTGTTCCGCCACGCGGGCCTCGCATTCGCGGCCGGCGTGATGAACGCGGTGATCCTGACGGCCGTGCTGTCGGCCGGCAACTCGGGCATGTACGCGTCCACGCGGATGCTCTACAACCTCGCGACCGAAGGCCGTGCGCCGAGGATCTTCGCGAAGCTGTCGCGCGGCGGCGTGCCGCGCAACGCGCTGTACGCGACGACGGCCGTCGGCGCGCTGTGCTTCTTCACGTCGCTGTACGGCGACAAGACCGTGTACCTGTGGCTGCTGAACACGTCGGGGATGACGGGCTTCATCGCATGGCTCGGCATCGCGGTCAGCCACTACCGGTTCCGCAAGGGGTACGTGAAGCAGGGCTACGCGCTCGACCAGCTGCCGTACCAGTCGAAGTGGTTCCCGTTCGGCCCGCTGTTCGCATTCGTGCTGTGCCTCGTGATCGCGCTCGGGCAGGACTATCAGGCGTTCCTCGCGAACCGGATCGACTGGGCCGGCGTGGCCGCGACCTATATCGGCATTCCGCTGTTCCTCGTCGTGTGGCTCGGCTTCCGGTTCCTGAAGAAGAGCCGTTTCGTGCGCTACGAGGACATGGAAATCGCGCCGTGGATCGCCGCGAGCCGCGGCGCGCAGCGGCAGCCGGTGGCGAACCGCGAAACCGCGGGCTGACGCGGGCGCGGCGTACAGCCGCTCGGCATGCGACGAAACGGGAAGCCGCGCGCTTCCCGTTTTTTTTGCCCGGCTTTTGCCTGCACGGGGTCAAAGCCGGTTATATTGCCCGACCCTACCGGGCCACGGCCCGGCCGGCGCGAGGCGCGCAGCGCGGATCGGCATCCGGCGCGCGCGCGGTGCGGCGGCCGGCGAGATGCCCGGCGTTTTCATCGTTCCATCGGGGCCGATACGGCCCGCGGAGCGCGCAACCCAGAGGAATCCATGAGCGCATCACCCGCCGAGCGGAAGGCCGGACCCGTTTCCATCGTGCGAATCGAAGCCGCGATCAACGCGTGGCGCGAAGTGTACCCGCCGGCGCCTGACGGCGAGGACGGCTACGCGCTCGACGCCGGCAGCAATTGCCTCGCGGAGCTGTACGGCACGATGATCTGCTACCAGCTGCCGGACGTGCCGCTCGACTCGCTGAGCGACGCGCAGCGCGACGCGCTCTACGCGACCGAGGTGTGACGGACGGCGCGTGACGCCGCCGTGCCGCGGCGCCGATCAGGCAACGGGAAGCTCGCGGGCTTCCCGTTTTGCTTTGGGCGGCACGGCGCCGGGGCCGCGCGTGGCGGATTGCGCCGCCTGCGGTATCGTGACGACATCGTCCGGCCAGGGTTGACCGCCGGATCGCTGTCCGGGAGACATCGAACATGGAGTTGAGACACCTCCGCTACTTCGTCGCGGTTGCCGAAGAGCGGAATTTCACGCGGGCGGCCGAACGGCTGCATATCGCGCAGCCGCCGCTGAGCCGGCAGATCCAGCAGCTCGAGGAAGCGCTCGGCGTGCCGCTGTTCGAGCGCAACGCGCGGCCGCTGAAGCTGACCGACGCGGGGCGCTTCTTCTATTCGCACGCGGTGCAGCTGCTCGCACAGACGACCGAGCTCGAATCGATGACGAAGCGGGTCGGCAAGATCGAACGCAGCATGTCGGTCGGCTTCGTCGGCTCGACGCTGTACGGAATGCTGCCGAAGATCATCCGGCGCTTTCGCAGCGAGTATCCGGCCGTCGAGCTGAGCCTGCACGAGATGTCGACGATGGACCAGATCAAGGCGCTGAAGGAAGGGCGCATCGACGTCGGGTTCGGACGCATCCGCCACGAGGACCCGAGCGTGCGGCGCGTCGTGCTGCGCGAGGAGCGGATGATCGTCGCGTTGCCGGTCGGCCATGTGCTCGACAGCGCGAAGCCCGTGCTGTCGCTGCACGATCTCGTGAACGACACGCTGATCATCTTTCCGAAGGCGCCGCGCCCGAGCTATGCGGACCAGGTGCTCGCGGCCTTTCACGATCGCGCGCTGCAGCCGCGCAAGATCTACGAGACGCGCGAACTGCAGATCGCGCTCGGTCTCGTCGCGATGGGCGAGGGCGTGTCGGTGGTGCCGCACAGCGTGTACGGGCTGAAGCGCGACGACATCAGCTACAAGCCGCTCGACGATCCGAACCTCGTGTCGCCGATCATCATGAGCATGCGGATGCTCGACGAATCGGAGGACATCCGCGCGATGCAGGCGCTGATCTACCGGCTGTACGACGAGGCGCAGATGGAGTATCTGCCGCCGCAGCCCGAATGAACGCGCGGGCGGTGGGGGCTTGCTTGACGCTGGGCGCGGGCGCGGGCCAACATCGCCGGATCCGGCAAGGCCGCCGAGGTGCGGCCGCTTTCATGCAGACGACAGGCACATGACCGACATTCCGATCGAGGAGACAACCGTCGAGACGCCGCAAGGGCGCCTCTTTGCGAAACGCTGGCGCGGCGGCCCGGCGCAACGGGCAGCGGGTGCGCCCGAGCCGGCCGCCTCCGAGCCGGCCGCACCTAAGCCGGCCGCACCGATCGTGCTGCTGCACGATTCGCTCGGCTGCGTCGACCTGTGGCGCGACTTCCCCGCGCAGCTCTCGAGCGCCACGCAGCGCGACGTGATCGCCTACGACCGCCTCGGTTTCGGCCGTTCGGATCGGCACCCGGGGAAGCTCGGCACGACGTTCGTGCGCGACGAGGCCGATCATGCATTCGCGGCATTGCTCGACCAACTCGATATCGATGCGTTCGTCGCGTTAGGGCACAGCGTCGGCGGCGGGATGGCGGTCGGGTGTGCCGCCGCCTATCCGGCGCGTTGCCGTGCGCTCGTGACGATCGCCGCGCAGGCGTTCGTCGAGGATCGCACGCTGGCCGGCATTCGCGACGCGGGGCAGCAGTTCGACGAGCCGGGCCAGCTCGACCGACTCGCGCGCTATCACGGCAACAAGGCCGAATGGGTGCTGCGCGCGTGGGTCGACACGTGGCTGTCGCCCGCGTTTCGCCACTGGAGTCTCGACGACGATCTGCCGCGCGTGCAATGCGCGACGCTCGCGATTCACGGCGAAGACGACGAATACGGATCCGACGTGCATCCGAAGCGGATCGCCGCGCGCGTCGCGGGGCCGTCGTCGTATCTGTTGCTCGGCCGATGCGGGCACATGCCGCACCGCGAGCGGACCGACGACGTGCTCGACGCGGTGAAGGATTTCCTGATGCGGCATGGGGTGTGAGCGCAGGATGGTCGTGCGATGAGTTGTTGATCCGCCGTTCTGGCCTGAAAACTGAGGAATCGTTCGCGCCTGCGCAGCGTATATTGACCCGCGCGAGACCGACGAGGGGGACTGCATAAGACGACAACCATCGGGTTGAAACAAGAAATGGCGACCTCACGGACGCCGAGTTGAGTATGTGACCGCACTGTGTCGGTATTTTTTCTGAATCGATATTGAGCGGATGGTGTTTTTACCTGGCTGTGAGCAGTTAGGGCTAGATCTCTAATGGAAATGGGCCGGAGATGTCGCTCGAGCGTTTCTTTAAGAATCAACATGTAGTAAATTCCCAGTCTTTCCGGGGTGGTTCTGTGGCGGCACGTGAGGTCGGGGAACCATTTGTTCGCAGCAAAGTGCGGGCATGGGCGCGGGCGTATCCAATAAGAATGTCGAACGAGTGACGCATGAACATGATCGAACTGGCACAGGCCATTCGCGGTGGCCTGATTCAGCAAGACCGGCTGCTGAAATCTGAAATTCCGAGTCTACCCAGCAATACGTTATTACCCCGCAGGGCGGTTACCCATGTCGAATTAGGCCGGGATTTCGCCGTCGAGCTTGACATGGTATCAACGGCTGGCGACATCGAACTGAAGACGCTTATCGCACAACAGATGACGTTGTGGATTCAGCAAGAGGACAAATCTTATCTGCCGATCAACGGCTATATCCATACGGCCCGCCGATTGGGCGCCGATGGCGGCTTGACTGCCTATCAGTTGAGTTTCGCGTCGTGGATGCATTTCCTGAAGTTCCGCAGTGATATGCGGCATTGGCAGGACAAACCGGTCGACGAGATCGTCACGGATGTGTTCAACGCGCATCCTCAGGCGCAAGGGCAATTCCAGTTCGTGTTGTCCAAGCCGCTGCCATCGCGCTCATATTGCCGGCAAAGCGAAACGGACTGGAATTTTGTGCATCGGCTGCTGGAGTCCGAGGGGTTGTACGGCTTCTGGCGACAGGCGAACGACGGCAAGTCGCATACGTTCGTGATCGTCGACGATATCCACAATCTGGACAAGATGTTGCCGGAGACCGTGCGGTTCTACCGCTCAGGCGCGAATAGCGAGGCCAACGCGTTCACCCAGTGGTCCGGATCGCGCACGCTGCAAAGCGTGACCTACACGACCCGAACATTCGACTACAAGGCCCCCGCGTCGTCGTTCAGCCCGAAAGGCACGTCGTTGCCGTCGCGGCTGGATCAAGGGGACTTGCCCAGCCAGCTCGAGATCTATTCGTACACGGGCGCGTACACCTATTCGGATCAGGATCGTGGCGATCATTTGACCCAAATCCATCTTGAAGAATGGGAATCGCGCGCAAAGCGCTTCCATGGCGCGGGCGGTGTCCGTGGAATTGATGCCGGGCTTCGTTTCCGTCTGGAGAATCACCCCGAGCACGACAGCGATTCGGAGAGCCAACGGGAATTCGTTGCGATCAAGGTTTCCCGGTATATCGAGAATAATCTGCCGCTTTCCGAACAAGAAAAGAACTTCCCGCATAGCCTGAAGGGGCGGGTCGATGAAGCCATGGCCGGCTACTCGGGCGACGCGTCGCTCACGATTCGCCATTCCGACGGCAGCGAAGGTTTCTTCCTGGTACAGGTCGAAGCGCAGCGTGTCACGGTCCCGTACCGCAGTCCGTTTGAGCACACGAAGCCGGTGATGCATCTGGAGACGGCGATGGTGGTTGGACCAAAGGGTGAAGAGGTTTATACGGATGCGCTCAACCGAATCAAGATCCAGTTCATTTGGGATCGTCTCAACCCTGGCGACGAGAAGGCCTCTTGCTGGGTGCGCGTTGCGCAATCGGATACGGGCGGAGGGTACGGCGGTATTCACGTTCCGCGTGTCGGCGAAGAGGTCATCGTAGGGCATGTCGGGGGGGACTGTGATCGCCCAATTGTTTTGCATCGCGTATTCAATGGCGCCGTCCGGCCTCAGTGGCACAGCAACGGCATTCTGTCGGGTTACCGGACTAAGGAATACGCCGGGACCGGCTTTAACGAACTAGCGTTGGACGACGCTACTGGACAAAACCGTGTTCGGCTGATGAGCAGCACCGGCAACAGCCTGTTGCATCTCGGGTACCTAGTTGAGCAGAGCGGCAATATGCGCGGCTCGTATCTCGGCAGCGGCTTTGACTTGAAGACGGACCATTACGGTGCTGTGCGAGCGAATCGTGGGCTTTACGTGAGCACGCACTCGAAGGAAATGAGCAGCCAGGCATTGGATGCAGGCGAATCGCGAGGACAACTCGTGAACGCCGAGAGTCTGATGGAGACTTTATCGGATGCCAGTGTCCAGGCTCGCGCGGAAGGCACGAAAGAGGGATATGGTGCGCTCAAGGCCTTCAGTGCTGCGATGGAGCAGAATACCGCCGGCGCTTCGACGGGCGGTCGAACTGCGGGTGGCGGAATGGGCAATGCAAATGGATTCTCGAAGCCGATATTGCTGATGGCGAGCCCGGCGGGCATTGCGTTGTCCACTCAACAGTCAACGCAAGTTGCAGCAGATCAGCACGTTAACCTCGTCAGCGGCGAAAGTACGCACGTTGTGGCCGGCAAATCCCTGCTTGCGACCATCGGTGAAAAGCTCAGTATCTTTGTTCAGAACGCTGGCATGAAGCTGTTTGCGGCCCACGGGAAGGTGGAACTCCAGGCGCAAGGAAATGCCATGGCACTCGCCGCCCTCAAGGACGTCACAATCACAAGCAGCAATGGAAGAGTAGTGCTGTCAGCTGAAAAGGAGATCTGGGTCGGAGCGGGCGGCTCATACATCAAGATCAGCGGTAGCGGGATCGAAAACGGCACGCCCGGGCAGATCCTGGAGAAGTGTGCATCGTGGGAAAAGACTGGCGCAGCAAGCGCAACGGTGCCCCTGCCCGTCATGCCAATAACGAAGCAGGAATCCGGCGACCAGCACTTTGTGCTTCGATCGCATGACGGTAAGCCAGTCCCGAATCAGAAATACCGAATGTCGATCGGCGATGACGTAATCGAAGGCACGACCGATGCGAGCGGAAAAACGCAAGTCGTGGAAGGCTACGTCGGACAGCCCGTCCACTTTGAAATCGTGGATGACGTCTACGACGAGCATTTCGTCGTGCGAGATGCTTTTGGCGAGCCGATCGCGAACATGCCCTATCAGATACGTGCGGAGGACGGTCGCCTCATCGAGGGCATGACCGATGACGAAGGCAAAACCTCATTGTTTACCAGCGAAAAGATCGTAAAAGTGGATTTGCTCTATAGGCCTGGCAATCATGATGACTATCCCGCAGATACCGGAGTGAACTAATGGATCCAGTTACATTGAGCTCATCCGCGACGAGTGATACGACCATCACAGCGGGCAAGGATTGCACGGCCGGCAGATTCATCACCGAAGATGAAGGTTGGAAGGTCGTGAACGTGGCGGCCACATGGGAAGGTACGCCATATCGCATGGTTGGCGCTGCGTCGGAAAAGTCCGTTCTCGGAGACTGTTCGGGGTCGACGAACAAGATTTATGTGGAGGCCGGATTTCCCTATCCATATCAGACGACTGCGTCATTTGCGGCTTTTGCGCGAACCACGAATCGCTTTCGTAAAATTGATCCGGCGAAACAGAAGTTGCAGGCGGGAGACGTGTTGCTCTGGGATGGCCATATGGCAATCTATGCGCCGTTTACGCCCGACAACCCGAAATATGACGGAAACCTGTACAAGCGCGGGCAGAAAAAGTACAACAACATGTACACTGCGTTCAATGGCCGGACTCACCACCCATACGGGCCGTACAACATCGAAGTATTTCGGAGCGATCCGTACACGGTGTATCGATACTACATCCTACCGTCTGCCGACGATTGCAAATGATGAAGAGTGCGAAGCGATTTTTGATCGGGGCGGTTATGACGATGGCGGCCACATGCACACAGGCCTTCGAGTTCGAAGATGCGGTGCCGCTGACGATCGGCGCGATACAGGGCAACGCCCGGCCATCTGATGTCCAGGTGTCGCTGGATGGGAAAACAGTCACCGTTTCCGCACGATTGAGTAATGAAACGCATGCTTTGGTGAAGAGGGGGTATTACGCATACACACCGCTGTTTCACCGTCTTGGCGCTGGTGAGGAGAATTATGACAAAAGCTTTTCTGATTTGAAGGTGACCTTCGACGGAAAAGCGATTCCGCTCGTCACCGGGCGGCGCGCGTTTTTTCTCGGCAAGGACGTGACCGGCGAGGTAAGGGCGGCAGGCCTGGATCCGCTTCCGAGTGAAGAGAGCGATCTCGCGAAAGTTGCTCGAATTAAACCTCAGTTGGGAATGAAACTGAGCGATGGCCGCGATTGGGAAGGTTTCGTGTCGTACTCCTGGGTCATTCCAGTGCCGGCTCATTCGACGGGCGTATTGACCATCCGCTATCAGGCGCTGCCGCAGTTCAGTCTCGATGAGGTGACGAGTGCGCGTTTTGCCCGTCTCGTCGAGCAGCACTGCGGCGACGTCGCGCAAGTGACACAAAGGTTGTACGCGATGGATGCGGGATCCGGACAGATTCTGGTTCAGCGATACGTGGTGCCCGTTTCCTTCATAAACAGGGCGCCGGTCAAAGTGAGCCTGTCGCAGCCAAGCTCCGACTGGATGGGCGGACGACCGTTGTTGTCGCTCACGTGCGGCTTGACCCCGCGCGACGGTGCGTCGCTTCCTGCAACAGGCCGGATCGACGATTCGGATGCGAATTTATCGATTCTGGTTATTTCGAGCCCGGCCCGTTAACTATCGCTGCAAATCAAAAAATCGTACGACGAACGGCTTACAGTTCTGCAAGTGCATCAGGAGAAACAGGCAATGGCCCAGGCACAAGGAAAGGTCACCCCTAAAAATGATTCGGCAGGCGTTGAGGTCAATATTTGTCAACCCCAATGGATCGATGAGCAAGAAACGTTCAAGATCGCCAACAGTCCTCCGCGTACTGCAAATCTGACGTTCTCTGGGGCAGACCTTAATTACCTGGCCCGGGTGTTGTATGCGGAGTCGAGCGGAGCAGGGATACTGCCCGATGAAAGCGATCGCCGGATTGAGAAAGAGGCTCTGTTGAACGTTTTCTATTTCAGATTGAATCGAAAGGGATATCCAAGAAACGATTACATTGCTAAGACGTTTTCCATGGTTTGCAATGCTACTGGTCAATTTGACTCGTTGCAGCCGAAGCCGAGGCCGAAATTCATTAATTCCGGAAATCCGAAGTATAAGACGTTGGGAAAGAACGAGTGTTCTGATTTGCAGGAATCGATCGACGCAGTGAAGGCTTTCATTGCAGGTGGGCCGAACTCGAAATATATATACGATAACTTCAGATCCCGCTCCTCGCGTCATAGTGGCACGATTATCGGCAACTCAAAGTTTTGGCTTTCGGAATTGGGTAAGGAAGAATCCGATGCAGTGCGCTAAATGGATCAAGACTACGCTCGCTGCAGCCTTGTTTGCATTCGGGGGCGCGGCAAGCGTCGCTGATGCGGCGAATTCAGGCGCAGACAATCCGGTACACAAGCTGGAGATCGGTCGGCTGACGATTTTCCAGAAGTACTCGGAGTACCTGCGGTTCGTCTTGGCTGATGACAGGCAAATCGCCGTGACCGATACGGCGGGCTTCTATTGGCCATTGGTGAGCGCCGACACGCAGGGGCGCTTCTACATCGGCAACAGGGTCATCGATAGCGCCAATGGTCGTGTGGTAAAAACCGACGCAGATCGACGAGCCATCGTCCTCGGCGCTCATTACACCGTGTCTGCTGACGATGTTCATCGTTCGGTGAAGGTCCGGCGTGGTGGGCACGAGTGCGAAGTCAATGTCAGGAAACTGGGCCTTGATCCGGCAGACGGAAGTGCCAGCGAGTTTCTGCGCGGTGTCGTCCGCTTCGTTGATGCGGACGGGCCGCTGGTCGGCCTGGTAACGTTGGGCGGCAATCAGGCCGGCGATACCCGTTATCTTGCCGTCAGTATTTCGCCCGAGACATGCGCCGTAAAATCGACCGATCTCGGCAACCCGGATTATCTGTTTGAACTGGGTTGGACACCGAACGGACATTGGTGGATAACGGGTACGACTGAGGGAACGTTGATCCGTTCCGATGATGGCATCACGTGGGTCACGACCCAATTGCCTGATACGATTTCCCAGGCTGTCAGTGCGTACGTTGCCGATCCGAACCATGTCTGGCTCGCAGCCAATTATGCGCATATGGCGGACAAGGACAATCCCGAGATCGTGTATTCGGAGGATGGTGGCAAGACATGGATGCCGCTCACGTGGCAGAGCAGCTTGATGTCCCGTATCCCGCCATACTGGCTGGAAGGGCAAATGCGTTCTAGAAGCAAGCCTGTCATTAACGAGTCCAAGACTCGCTGACACAAGTCATCGAGCGACGATGCGGGCGGACGGTCGACGTGCTCGCCGCGGTCTGCGAACTCCTGCACCGCTCGGGCGCCTGAGCCCCCGAGCGGGCAGCGGGCATTCAGAACGCGAGCTGGATCGCGAGATCGATCGCCAGCAGCGCAATCGAGAGACCGATCCCGAGGATCACGTTCGGCAGCCGGTGCTCGAAGTCGCGATTGTCGCGGCGCATCGCGGCGCCGAGCAGGAAGATCGCCTCGACGAGGGTCTGCAGTCCGACGAACAGCAGCATCAGCAGATACTCGTAACCCATCTGCTTGAACGCGCCGAACTGCATCCCGTGATCGCGGATCCATTGGCCGACGCGCAGCAGCTCGTAGACGAACAGCAAGGCGGGAAACAGGTAGCTGATGAAATAGGTCGGCGCGGTGGCGTGCCGTAGTTCGAGGTGGAAGTGCTGATGCGTGGTTGCCATCACGAATCCCTCCTTGCAACGCATGATTGCGGTCGCGACGGCCGCGCGACGATGTGCCGATACAGGGATTACCCGAGGCGTCGTGCGCAGCCGTACGTCGCCAGCATACTGCCGCGCGGGAAATTTGGCATGCGATGCATGCGTTCGTCGTAAAAATGCGTATGCGCCGCGCGACTCGGCTATCGCACCGTATTCACCGGAGGCGCCGCACTGGCCGGTTCTGCGTCGCTCGATGCATCACCGGTACCGTTCAGCGTTTCGCTTCCGCGCCTTCGACAAACAGCTTCGCGACCGCCTGGAACTCCCGTTTCAGCGACAGGCCCGGCACGGTCAGCCAGCGCAGCATCGCCGCGAGATACAGGTGATGGAACCACGTCGCGAGCTGGTCGGCCCGCAGCGTGCCGTTCAGTTCGCCTGATTGCTGCCCGGCTGCGATCAGCTGCTGCCACACGAGCGCGATATCGCTGCCGCTCTCGTTGCCGCTTTCCGGTTCGGCCACGCCGATGCTCAGGAAGCGATGGCGCAGATACGCGAGCAGGTACGCGGGATGCTGCTCGCACCACGCGGCCGATGCATCGAGCACGCAGCCGATGCGCGACACGAACGTCTTGCGCCGCGCGACGTCGCGCTGCAGATGGGCGAGATCGCGCGCGAGTTCGCCTTCGAGCCAGTGCGCGAGCACGGCTTCCTTCGTCGCAAAGTGGTTGTACAGCGTGCGCTTCGCGACATCGGCCTGCGCGGCGATCTGCTCCATCGTGACGGCATCGTAACCGTGCGCGTCGAACAGGCGTGCGCCGGTGGCGGCGAGGTGCGCGAGCATCTGGATGCGCTTGCGCGCGCGGCGGCCCGGATCGTCGGTCGGAGTCGGCATGGCGAGGGATCGGATGAAAGTGTACGAATTGCATTAGTATACGACGTGCACTTTTATGAATCCACCTGCCACCGTCGGGTGCAAGGAGTCACGCATGAAACTCGTCATCGCCACCTACGGCACCGAAGGCGACACGCGCCCGCTCGCGGCGCTCGGCCGTGCGCTGATCGATGCCGGCCATGACGTCCGGCTGCTGGCCGACGCAGCAACGCTCGGCTCGGCCGCCATGCTCGGCGTGCCGTCGGCGGCGTTGTCCGGCGATATCCGCCGCGCGATTGCGCCGGAGGGCGCATTGGCCGATGCGGTGCGCGGGCGCGGTGGCTTCAACGACACGTCGAAGGCGCTCGCGGCGATCGCCAATGCGAACACGGCCGCGTGGATGCGGCAGGTTGCGGAGGCATCAGCCGGGTGCGATGCGATCCTCGTGTCGGGGCTCGTATCGTTCGTCGGCTTGTCGGTTGCCGAGTATCGCGGCGTGCCGGCGATCGGCGCCGGCATGATCCCGATTACGCCCACCGTGGCATTCGCATCGCCGTTCCTGCCGCCGGGGAAGGTGCCGCGCTGGCTGAACCGCGCGAGCCACCGGTTCGTGAACGCGCTGCTGTGGCAGGCGTTCAGGAAGTCGACGAACGCGGCGCGAGCGAGCGTGTGCGGGTTGCCGCCGCGCAGGCGGGTGTGGACCGATCATCCGATGCTGTACGGCGTGTCGCCGGCACTGCTGTCGGGCCCGGCCGACTGGCCGTCGCAGGCGCTGGCCTGCGGCCAGTGGCGAATCGATGCACGTGCATGGGAACCGCCGCCTGATCTCGCGGCGTTTCTCGACGCGGGCGATCCTCCCGTGTACATCGGTTTCGGCAGCATGGCCGGCTTCGATCGTGCCGGGATGGCCGATGCACTCGTGCGTGCGCTCGCCGGCCGGCGTGCGCTGTTCCATCCGGGCTGGAGCGGTATCGACGCGTCGATGCTGCCCGCGCACGTTCACGTGATCGGCGATACGCCGCATGACCGGCTGTTCCCGCGTGTGTCGATGGCGATCCATCATGGCGGGTCGGGCACCACGCATTCGGCTGCGCGGGCCGGCATTCCGTCCGTCGTCGTGCCGTTCGCGGGCGATCAGTTCTTCTGGGCGAACCGGCTGCAGCGGCTTGGCGTCGCGGATGCGCCGGTCGCGGGGCGGCGCGTGGACGCCGCCGCGCTTGCGCGGGCCATTGCGTTCGCGGAGCGCGGCGACACGAAGGCGCGCGCAACGGAACTCGGCGCGCGCATCGCACAGGACGAAGGCCTGACGCTGGCCGTCAGTGCGATCGAGCGCTGGGGACGGCCGGGCGCGCGGTGAGCCCGCGTGTCGACGTCAGAAATGCCCGGTGAAGCGATAGCGGCTGCCCGGGTGCCACAGGTTGGCGACCGACGCGACCATCCCTTGCGACCACGTGCGCCGATGCAGCAGCAGGCACGGCTCGCGGTCGTCCATCGTCAGGTGGCGGCGTGTTTCGGCGTCGGGCATCGCGGCCTCGATCCGGTATTCGACGCGCTGCAGCGGCGCGACGCGCGTCAGGTACTGGTTCGGCGTCGTCGTCGTGAAGTCCTGCAATGCGTATTCGGGCGCGCAGGCCGGATTGACCCAGCGTTCCTCGAGCTGCACGGGCGTGTCGTTCTCGAAGTGCAGCACGCGCGAATGGAAGATCGGGCTGCCGGTGTCGAGCTGCAGTTCGTCGGCGAGCTTCGCGTCGGCAACGGCCGCGCCGACCAGCAGCACCTGCGCGCGATAGCCGTGGCCGCGCGCGGCGACTTCGTCCGAGATGCTGCGGATCGCGACGAGCGTCGATTCATACTTCGGCGACGCGACGTACGTGCCGGAGCCGCGCGTGCGCGTGAGCACCTGCTCGGCGGTCAGTTCGCGCAGTGCGCGGTTCACGGTCATCCGCGCGACGTTGAATTCGCGCGCGAGTTCGTTCTCCGACGGCACCTGGTCGCCTTCCGCCCATTCGCCGGCATGAATGCGCGCGAGGATGAAGTCCTTGATTTCCTGATAGATCGGTGTGGTCATGGGATCACGGTTCCAGAGTCGGCGGCGGCCCGCCGCCGAATGCCGATCCGGCGCGCGCCCGGCGCCGAGTGTACCGGTTTCGCGGGCATGCGGGCCCGGATTTCCCGAATGATCCCTGTTCGGCCGGCGCGCGTCCATGCGGGATTGCACAGAGCGGCCGGCCCGCGGCAGTCCGCGCGCGGTCAGAACCGATGCCGGATGCCGACCGTCGCGACTACCTGCGTGCTGGTCGACGAAGCCGCGAGCCCCGTCACGTTCGCGAAGCCGAGCGTCGCGCCCGACGGCACGCCGAACTGGTGCTGGTAGACCGTCTCCGCATACACGTCGGTGCGCTTGCTCAGCGCGTAGTCGGCCATCAGCGTCACCTGGTGCCATTTCGGCCGGTGGCTGCCGGTGGCGTCGTCGTAGCGGCCGTCGGTGAACGTATAGGCGCCCGCGAACGAGACGGCCGGCGTCAGCGTGTAGCGCGCGTTGACTTCGAAGTTGTCGAAGCGCAGCGCGTTCAGCGCGCCGGGCAGCGACGACGCGGCCGTTTCGTCGAACATCGAGTGCGTCCACAGCGCGCCGACCGTCAGCCGGTCGAAGGCGTAGCTGCCGCCCGCGCCCATCACGCGCTGGCGCACGGCCGGGAAGTTCGGGCCGTCGTTCGTCGACAGCGCGCCGCCGGCCGTCAGCCCGCCGCGGTTGAGTTGCAGGTACGCGGCGCCGAGGCTGACCGGCCCGTTCGCATACGACACGCCCGCGCTGTACGCGCGGTTGTTCGCGAAGCCGCCGGCCGCGTTGCTGAACCCGTACAGGCCGCCGAACTGCCAGCCGGCGAGCGTCGGGCTCGTGTATTTCACCGCGTTGTCGATGTAGAACGAATCGTCGATGTTGTCGTTGTCGAACGGATGCGACGCGAGATTGTTGCCGTCGCCGTTGTTCGCCATCGCGAGCGGGCCGAGGTAGTCGACCACGGCATCGTATTGGCGGCCGAGCGTCACCGCACCGTACCGGTCGCTCTGCAGGCCGACGTACGCGCGGCGGCCGAACATCGTGTTCCGGTAGGACTGCGTGCCGTTGTTCAGGTTGAAGCCGTTCTCGAGGCGGAACAGCGCATGCAGGCCGCCGCCGAGATCCTCGTTGCCGCTCAGGCCGAAGACCGTATTCGACAGCAGGCCGCTGCCTTGCTGCCACGCGCTTTTGCCCGACTGGTTGTTCGTATAGGCGATGCCCGCATCCAGCATCCCGTAGAGCGTGACGCTGCTTTGCGCATGCGCGGCGGCGCCGAAGAATGCGAGGGAAAGGGTACCGACGACTGCTTTTTTCATTGCGAGTGCTTCCTGGAAAGGCCCGTCGCGACGGGAACGATGATTCGTCGCGCGTTCGCGCCGGAACACGCGTTCGAATCGATGAATCGTTGAAAAGGGGAGGCGGCGCGTGACGCGTGTCACGCGCGGCCGCGGCGAACGCCGCTAGTGCTGCAACAGGCGGATCGTGCCGAACTCGGCGGCCGGCAGCAGGCGGAGGATCGACAGGATGGCCGGCGATGCCTGCGACCGTGCGACCTCGAGCTCGATGCAGGCGCGCCCGGTGCGCTTGTCGATCGCGGCCGTGTAGAAATTGAGCGCGGCGCCGACCGCCTGGTGCAGCAGGCGCCGCACGACGGCGAGGTTGTCGGATTCGACGCGGATCGACAGCAGCACGCGTTCGTCGGCAGGGTACCGGCGCCGCGAACGAGCGGGCGACAGAGCGCGTGAAGCGGCGATTTCGGTTCTGGTCGGTTTCATGCTGGCACCCCGGTCGCATCGTGCTCCGCACCGCGGAGATCTCGTCTTTGACATGCCGCCCATTCTAGGAATCGCGGTGACGATACGGTGTATAGACTCGCGCGGGCCCTGAAAAGAACGCATAAAAATGCCACGCCGGCCGGCTTTCGTCTTTACGGCTTTTTTATTCCTTGTAAAGAAATTGAACACCGCTTTGATACGCGGATTTCTACACTGTCGCATCCCATTCGCCAGACGAGCATGGGGGCGTCACACGGGCCTGCGCCGGCAAGGCAAGGCCCGCCACGCCGACGATCGCGCGGTGTCGCCGCGCATATGAAAAAAGGGGAAAGCCATGTTGTGGATCACCGGCGCGCTGTCGCTCGCGCTCTTTATCTATCTGTTTCATGCCTTGATCAAACCCGAGCGGTATTGATCGGTGCGATTCAACAGGAATTCGAAAAATATCGGTGGATGTCATGAGCGATCTGCTTTTCATTCTGTTCACGCTCGCGTTCTTTGCCTTGACGGCCGGTTTCATCACCGGCCTTGACCGGATCTGAGCGAGCGTCGACATGTTCAACAATCTCATTCAATTCGCGATCGTTCTCGCGATCATGCTGGCGCTGGTGCCCGTCGTCGGGAAATGGCTCGCGCACGCCTTTACGAGCCCGCGCCACGCGTGGGTCGAACGCCGTACCTATGCGCTGCTCGGCGTGAATCCCGACGAAGCGATGTCGTGGCAGCGCTACGGCATGGTGCTGCTGCTCGGCAATGCCGGGATGATGCTGCTCGGCTATCTGCTGCTGCGCATCCAGGACACGCTGCCGTTCGATGCACTGCAGCGCGCCGCGCAAAGCCCGGACCTCGCGTTCAACACCGCCGCGTCGTTCATCACGAACACGAACTGGCAGGCGTATGCGGGCGAGAGCAGCCTGTCGAACTTTTCGCAGATGGCCGTCATCACGTTCCTGATGGTGGCCAGCGCGGCGACCGGCGTCGCGGCCGCGGGCGGCTTCATCCGCGGGCTGAGCCGCAAGAGCGCGGCGGACATCGGCAATTACTGGGTCGACTTCACGCGCGTGACCTATCGTGTGCTGCTGCCGCTCAGCTTCGCGATGGCGCTCGTGTACGTGTGGCAGGGCATGCCGCAGACGCTCGCGTCCAATGCGTGGGCGACCACGCTCGAAGGCGCGCGCCAGCAGATCGTGACGGGGCCCGTTGCCAGCCTCGAATCGATCAAGCACATCGGCACGAACGGCGGCGGCTTCTTCAGCATGAACGCCGCCCATCCGTTCGAGAACCCGACGCCGCTCACCAACACGCTGCACATGCTGTCGATGCTGCTGATTCCGTCCGCGCTGACATACACGCTCGGCACGATGATCGGCCGGCGCCGCCAGGGCTGGGTGATCCTCGGTGCGTTCGTCGTGATGTTCGTCGGCTTCCTCGCCGTGATCTATTCGGCCGAGCAGCACGGCAATCCGCTCGTGGCCGGGCTCGGCGTCGACCAGCAGATGAGCGCCGCGCAGCCGGGCGGCAACATGGAAGGCAAGGAGATGCGCTTCGGCATCGCGCAGACGAGCCTGTTCGCCACCGTCACGACCGCCGCCACCACCGGCTCGGTCGACGCGATGCACGACTCGCTGACGCCGCTCGGCGGCCTCGTGCCGATCGCGCAGATGATGCTGAACAACGTGTTCGGCGGCGACGGCGTCGGGCTGATCAACCTGTTCACGTTCGCGATCCTCACGGTGTTCCTGGTCGGGATGATGATCGGCCGCACGCCGGAATTCCTCGGCAAGAAGATCGAGGCGCGCGAGATGAAGCTCGTGATGCTCGCGGTGCTCGCGCATCCGTTCAGCATCCTCGGCTTCACCGCGCTGGCCGCGATGCTGCACTCGACGATGGACAGCCTCGCGAACCTCGGCCCGCACGGCTTCAGCGAGGTGCTGTACGCGTACACGTCGGGCACCGCCAACAACGGCTCCGCGTTCGCGGGCCTGAACGCGAACACGCCGTTCTTCAACACGACGATCGGCTTCGCGATGCTGATCGGCCGCTATCTGACGCTGCTGCCGATGCTCGCGGTCGCGGGCAGCCTCGCCGCGAAGAAGAGCGTGCCGGAAAGCGCGGGCACGCTGTCGACGTCGACGGGCCTGTTCGCCGGCCTGCTGGTCTTCGTGATCCTGGTCGTCGGCGGCCTCACGTTCCTGCCCGCGCTCGCGCTCGGCCCGGTCGTCGAGCACCTGCTGATGTCGGGCGGCCAACTGTTCTGAGGAAAACATCATGATGCAAGGCAATCGCCAGGCAGCGGCCGCGGCCGCGCCGGCACCCGGTTCTTCGTTCGGCGCGGCGACGCGCGGCCTCGTGCGGCCCGTGATCGCATCGTCGGTGCTGTTCATGCTCGTCACGGGCATCGCGTATCCGCTGCTCACCACGGGCGTCGCGAACGTGCTGTTCCCGTCGCAGGCGCGCGGCAGTCTCGTGGAGCGCAACGGCACGACGATCGGCTCGACGGTGATCGGGCAGTCCTTCACGCGCGCGGGCTACTTCCACGGGCGGCCAAGCGCGACGACCGGCACCGATCCGGCCGATCCGTCGAAGACGGTCGAACAGCCGTACAACGCGGCCGGCAGCGGCGCCAGCAACCAGGGGGCAACCAGCAGGAAGCTCCTCGCGGATATCGCGCAGCGGGTACGCGCGTACCGGCAGGAGAACGCGCTCGCCGCCGGCACGCCGGTGCCGGCGGATGCCGTGACCGCGTCGGCATCGGGGCTCGATCCCGAGATCTCGGTGGCGAACGCGCGGCTGCAGGCGGCACGCGTCGCGCAGGCGCGCGGCGTCGATGCCGCACAGGTCGCGGCGCTGGTCGAACGCATCGCATCGCCGCGCCAGCTCGGCGTGCTCGGCGAACCGCGCGTGCGCGTGCTCGACCTGAACCTCGCGCTGGATCGCGCATTCGGCCAGGCGGCCGGCGCGAAGTAATGGCAGGAACCACGGAGTCACTCATGTCCCATATCGAAACCCCGATCAATCCGGCGGCGCTCCCGGTCGGCGCCGTGCCGCCGATGCGCCGGACGGCCGTGCTGCGCGAGGCCTTCCGCAAGCTCGCGCCGCGCGTGCAGTTGAAGAATCCCGTGATGTTCGTCGTCTATCTCGGCAGCATCGTCACGACCGTGCTGTGGCTGCAGGCGCTGACCGGCGCGGGCGATGCGCCGGCCGGCTTCATCTTCGCGGTCGCGTGCTGGCTGTGGTTCACCGTGCTGTTCGCGAACGCGGCCGAGGCGCTGGCCGAAGGGCGCGGCAAGGCGCAGGCCGACGCGCTGCGCGCGGCGCGCAAGCGCGTGTATGCGAAGGTGCTCGACGAGCCGAAGCGGTACGGCAGCACCAGCCATCGCGTGCCGAGCGACGAACTCGCCGCCGGCAGCATCGTGCTTGTCGAGGCCGGCGACACGATTCCCGCCGACGGCGAAGTGATCGACGGCGTCGCGTCGGTCGACGAATCGGCGATCACCGGCGAATCCGCGCCCGTGATCCGCGAGTCGGGCGGCGATTTCTCGTCGGTGACGGGCGGCACGCGCGTGCTGTCCGACTGGATCGTCGTGAAGATCACCGCGCAGCCGGGCGAGGCTTTTCTCGACCGGATGATCGCGATGGTCGAGGGCGCGAAGCGCGGCAAGACGCCGAACGAAGTCGCGCTGACGATCCTGCTCGTCGCGCTGACGATCATCTTCCTGCTCGTGTGCGCGACGTTGCTGCCGTTCTCGCAGTTCAGCGTGCTGCTGAACGCGTCGGGTTCGGCGGTGAGCCTGACCGTGCTGATCGCGCTGCTCGTCTGCCTGATCCCGACGACGATCGGCGCGCTGCTGTCGGCGATCGGCATCGCGGGGATGAGCCGCATGATGCGCGCGAACGTGCTCGCGACGTCGGGCCGCGCGATCGAGGCGGCCGGCGACGTCGACGTGCTGCTGCTCGACAAGACCGGCACGATCACGCTCGGCAACCGCGAGGCCGTGCAGTTCCGGCCGGCGCCCGGCGTGGACGAGCGTGCGCTGGCCGAGGCCGCGCAGCTGTCGTCGCTTGCCGACGAGACGCCCGAGGGGCGTTCGATCGTCGCGCTCGCGAAACAGCGGTTCTCGCTGGAGGGCAAGACGATCGACGGCGGTTTTGCCGTGCCGTTTAGCGCACGCACGCGGATGAGCGGCCTCGATATCGGCGGGCGGCAGGTGCGCAAGGGCGCGGCGTCGGCGATCCGCGCGCACGTCGATGCGCTCGGCGGTGCGTTTCCGCAGGCGGTCGAGACGGCCGTCAACGAAATCGCGCGGCGCGGCGGCACGCCGCTCGTCGTCGCCGACGGCGCCCGCGTGCTCGGCGCGATCGAGCTGAAGGACATCGTCAAGCACGGGATCGCCGCGCGCTTCGCCGAGTTGCGCAAGGTCGGCGTGAAGACCGTGATGATCACCGGCGACAACCGGCTCACTGCGGCCGCGATCGCGGCGGAAGCCGGCGTCGACGACTACCTGGCCGAAGCGACGCCCGAGGACAAGCTGCGGCTGATCCGCGAGCACCAGGCAAAGGGCCATCTCGTCGCGATGACGGGCGACGGCACCAACGACGCGCCCGCACTCGCGCAGGCCGACGTGGCCGTCGCGATGCACAGCGGCACGCAGGCGGCGAAGGAGGCGGCCAACATGGTCGACCTCGACAGCAACCCGACGAAGCTGATGCAGGTGGTCGAGGTCGGCAAGCAGATGATCATGACGCGCGGTGCGCTGACCACGTTCAGCGTCGCCAACGATCTCGCGAAGTATTTCGCGATCATCCCGGCCGCGTTCGTCGCGACCTATCCGGCGCTCGGCGCGCTGAACGTGATGGGCCTGCACAGCCCGACGTCGGCGATCCTGTCGGCGGTGATCTTCAATGCGCTGATCATCGTCGCGCTGATCCCGCTCGCGCTGAAGGGCGTGAAGTATCGCGCGGAACCGGCCGGGAAGCTGCTGGGGCGCAACCTGCTGATCTACGGCGTGGGCGGAATCGTCGCACCGTTCATCGGCATCAAGCTGATCGACATGCTGTTGACGCCGTTTATCTGACCGAACGCGCCGTCGCGGCCCCGCTCACGCCTTCGCGGCGTGCGCGGGGCCGTTCGGCGTTTCAATTGCCGGAAGCGATCATGGATGTGAATGTGAACGTGAAGGATGCGAATCGACGGGCAACGAGGCGGCG
>NZ_LDVA01000178.1:0-4796 GCF_050768715.1 Burkholderia sp. ZZQ-2
CGCCGCCGCGCTGTTCGCGGCGTTCGTCGGCGCGGAGCGCTGGCAGGCGCGGCCGATGATCGATCTCGCGCTGTTCCGCCAGCCGCGCTTCGTCGGCGCCGTGCTCGCGATGTTCGGTTATGCGGCGTGCGCGCAGGTGATGATGACGTTCCTGCCGCTATACCTGCAGAACGCGTTCGGGATGTCGGCGATCGACGCGGGGCTCGGGATGCTGCCGTTCGCGTTCGCGATGATCGCCGGGCCGTCGCTCGGCGCGGCGCTGGCCGCGCGCGTGTCGTCCGGCGGCGTGCTGGCGGGTGGGCTCGCGCTGATCGGCGCGGGCAACCTCGCGACCGCGGCGCTGACGGCCGCCGGCGACTACCGGCTCGTCGCGATCGGCATGTTCGTGACGGGCTGCGGCGCGGGCATCATGAACGGCGACACGCAGAAGGCGATCATGGCGTGCGTGCCGTCGAATCGCACCGGCATGGCGTCGGGCATCAGCACGACGACGCGCTTCTCGGCGATCGTGACGGCCGTCGGCGTGCTCGGCGCGGTGCTGGCGGCGAGCACGCAGGCGCGGCTCGACCGGCTGCTGTCCGCCGCGCCCGGCCTGCGCGCGTTCGCCGATGCGCCGTTCATGTCGAGCCTGCTGGCCGGCGACCTGGCGCGGGCGCTCGAACGTGTGCCGCCGTCGGCCGCCGGCGCGCTCGCGAAGGTGGCGCCCGTCGCGTTCGCGAGCGGGTTTGCCGACGCGCTGACGGTGAGCGGCGTGCTCGCGCTCGTCGTGGCCGTCGTCGCATGCAAGTTGCTTGCGCAACCGATGCGCGATGCTGCGTGACGGTGCGTGAAAGTGTGTGACGTATGGAGCGGCGCGTTGTCGCGCCTGTCGGTCGCGCCGGTCAATGCGACTTCGTCGCGTGACGGTGGATGCGTGCCGCATGGGCGACGCGCGGCGGGTGCGATGCACGGCAATGCGTCGGCTGCCGGCGGCGCGTGCGTCGAACCGGTTCGGGCGTATCGGCCGTAGCGGCTGTATCGGGTGCATCGGACGTATCGCCCGCAGCCGGCACGCTGTTCCCTGCGTCCGCAACTGCGCCGGAAGGAACCGCGGCAACCGCCGGCAGCATCGCCTCGGCGTCGAGCCACGCGCGTGTCGCTTCCGCGATCAGCCCGCGCAGCCAGCGCACGCCGTCCACGCACGCGCCCGATTCGTTCCACGTCATCCGGTACACGATGCCCGGCGGCTCCGCCGGCAGCGCGACGGCGGCGAGCGGCAGCAGCTTCGCATAATGCCGCGCGAGCCGGTACGTGGTGGTCAGGAGCAGGTCGGTGCGCACGAGCGCATGCGCGGCAAGTTCGAAGTGGGGCAGCGTGACGACGATCCGCCGCTGCAGGCCCACGCGTTCGAGCTGCCGGTCGATCGCGCCGGACGCCTCGAGCCACGACGGTGTCGGGCACAGCTGCGGCGCGTCGGCAAAATCGGCGGCCGTCATCGCGCCGTGCCGCGCGAGCGGATGCGTCGCGCGCATCAGGCATACGACGCGATCGTCGAACAGGTCGTCCTGCCGGAACCGCGACGAGCGCGCCGGGCGATTGTCGATCACGACGTCGAGTTCGCCGTCGGCCAGCGCGCGCTCGTCGTCGAAGCCGTCGCCGAGCGGATGGAACACGAGCTGCGCGTTCGGCGCGCGTTCGCGGAACAGCGCGACGAGCTTCGGCACGAACAGCACGTTCAGGTAGTCGGGGCAGCCGATCCGGTAGGTGCGCACCGACGTGCGCGCGTCGAACGTCGGCTGCTGGATGCGGATGAAGTCGATCACGCGCAGCGCGTTGCGCAGCGGATCGATCAGCCGCGCGCCGAACTCGGTCGGCACCATCCCGTAGCGGCTGCGCACCAGCAACGGATCGCCGAGCAGCGTGCGCAGGCGCTTGAGCGCGGCGCTCGTCGCCGGCTGCGACATGTTCAGCCGCACGGCCGCGCGCGACACGGTGCGCTCGGTGAGCAGCACGAGCAGGATGCGCATCAGCCGCGCATCGAGCACGTCGAGCGCACCTGCGGCGTCGGACGCGCCGCGGGGCGGTGCGTCCGGTTCTAGCGTGTCCCGCATGCCGATACGTCTCCCGGCGACACGATGCCCGAGCGCGACGCAGCAGCCGGCCGGCGGCGCGTCATTTCGCGAAGGTGCCCGGCCAGCCGACGATCCGCTTCGGGCGCGGCGGTGCGTACGTGCGGACCTTCGACGTCTTCAGCTTCAGGCGCACCAGCGACTCGGCGAGCGCGACCGCGGCCGATACGCCGTCGACGACCGGCACGCCCGTGCATTCCTCGATCTGCCGGTCGAGGCCGGCCATCCCGCCGCAGCCGAGGCAGATCACTTCCGCGTGATCGTCCTTCACCGCGCGCTGCGCCTGGCCGACGATCGACTCGATCGCGCGCGCCGGGTTTTCCTCGAGTTCGAGCACCGCGAGGCCGCTTGCGCGCACCGACGCGCAGCGCGCGTCGAGCCCGGCGAGCTTCAGGCGATCCTCGATCAGCGGCACCGTGCGGTCGAGCGTCGTGACGACCGAGTAGCGATGGCCGAGCAGCATCGCGACGCTCGCGGCCGCTTCGGTGATGTCGACGACGGGCACCGTCAGCAGTTCCTGCAGGCCTTCGCGGCCGTGTTCGCCGTAGCCGGCCTGGATCACCGCGTCGTACGGCTCGTCGTAGCTCAGCACGCGATCCATCACGGCGATCGCCGCGAGGTAGCTCTCGAAGTTGCCTTCGATCGACTCCGCGCCGAAGCGCGGCGTCAGCCCGACGATCTCCGTGCCCGGCGATGCGGCGGCCTGCGCCTGCGCGGCGATCGTGTCGGTGATCGACTCGGTCGTGTTGACGTTGACTACCAGGATCCTCATTGCTGACTCCGTATGCGTGTGTTCAGTGTTGCGCGCAGGCGACCGCGATGGGTTCGCCCGAGCGCTCCTCGTATTGCCGTTTGCGATCGGCCAGCAGCCAGTACACGCTGCCCGCGATGGCCGCGCCGAGCAGCCACGAGAACGGCGTCATCGCGCTGAAGGCCGGCACGACGGCGAGCGTGATCGAGATCAGCGCGGACGGCAGGAGCGCCGCAAGTGCCTTGCGGTTCACGCCGCGCGTGTAGAAGTAGGCGCCGGTCGGCGCTTCGGTGTAGAGGTCGGGCACGTTCACGCGCTGCTTGCGCACGAGCCAGTAGTCGACCGTGATGATCCCGTACAGCGGGCCGAGCAGCGCGCCGAGGCCGGACAGGAAATAGACGATCACGATCGGGCTGTTGTACAGGTTCCACGGCAGGATCAGCACGGCGACCGTCGCGCTGATCAGGCCCGCGCGGCGGAACGACAGGCGATGCGGCGCAAGGCTCGTCAGCACGAAGGCCGGCGCGACGAAGTTCGCCATGATGTTCACGGCGACCGTGACGATCAGGAACGCGAGGCAGCCGAGCACGAGGAACAGCTTGTTCGGCACCGTCGCGATGATTTCCGTCGGGCTGTGGATGATGTGGCCGTTCAGCTTGAACTGCGCGCCCGCGAGCACGAAGCTGATCGTCGCGAACACGAGGATGTTGACCGGCAAGCCCCAGAAGTTGCCGACCCGCACCGTCTTCGCGCTCGGCGACGAGCGCGCGAAGTCGCAGAAGTTGAGCACCAGCGTGCCGTAGATCGCGAGCCACAGCGAGCCGCCCGCGAAGATCTCCGTCCACATCTTCAGGCCGGTCAGCGGCTTGCCGATCGACATCGCGAGATGGCCGCCCGTGCGGCTGAACATCCACGCGGCGAGCGACAGCGTCGTGACGAGGATCACCGGGCCGGCGAGCCCTTCGTACTTGCGGACCATTTCCATCCCGTACGTGAGGATGCCGATCTGCACGAGCCAGATCGCGACGAACGTGACCCAGCCGAGCGTCGACAGCCCGAAGATCGCGTCCTGGTCGAACGCGGCGAGGCCCGGCCAGATCGCGGTGAGCAGCACGCGCAGCACGACGGACGCGAGATAGGTCTGGATGCCGAACCACGCGATCGCGATCACCGCGCGGATCATCGCGGGCAGCAGCGCGCCGTAGATGCCGAAGCTCATCCGGCTGATCACCGGGAACGGCACGCCGGTCTTCTGGCCCATGTAGCCGGTGAGGTTCATGAAGGAGTACACGAGCACCGCGCCGATCGCGAGCGACGCGAGCATCTGCCAGCCCGACAGGCCGAGCGCGAACAGCCCGATTGCGAACGAGTAGTTCGCGATGTTGTGCACGTCGTTGGTCCACAGCGCAAAGATGCTGTAGCGGCCCCACGTCCGCCCCTCGGCCTTGGTGGGCGCGAGGTCGGGGTTGTGCAGCCGCGGGCTCAGCGCGGGGTCGCGCGCGGCCGAATCGGTTCGATGCGATGCGTCGACCGCGCCGGGCACGATGCCCGGGCGGTGGGTGGCTTCCAGTTGCACGCCGTTGTCTCCTTCCATGTGCGGGGCGCGAAACCGGCAGCGCGTATACGCTGCGACGGCCCGGCCGCCGTGGACGTTATGTCTCGGATTTGTTCGCGAGTATGGGTGGCCGGCACGGTGATGGGAAATTAAATATTCGGCTGGGCGTCATTTGAAAAATGAATGGGAGGGATCGATGGCGAGGCACGGGGATTGCGCGCCGAAGGGTTCCATCCACCGACATCAGCGGAGGTGTCATGCAGCGATATTCCCTTCGTCACGTATCGCGAGCCGTCTTCGCCGGCATCCTGATCGCCGGCCTGGCGGCGGGTGCGGGTTGCCAGAAAAAGAGCGACACCGGTACCGGTGCGAGCTCGGACAC
>NZ_LDVA01000179.1:0-9878 GCF_050768715.1 Burkholderia sp. ZZQ-2
GGGCAGTCCGTCGGCCGACCTGTCTCGCGTGGACGGCGCCGTGCGCGCGGCGTTGCCCGAGCGCATCGCGCCGCAACTCGCGACGCTGGTCGATGCGCCGCCTGCGCACGGCGACTGGCGCTACGAAGTGAAATTCGACGGTTACCGGATCCTCGCGCGGATCGCGGGTCGCGGCGCGCGGCGGCACGTCACGCTGATGACGCGCGAAGGCCGCGACTGGACCGCGAAGCTGCGTGCGCAGCGCGATGCGCTCGCCGCGCTCGAGGTCGACAACGCATGGCTCGACGGCGAGGCCGTCGTGCTCGGCGAGAACGGCCTGCCCGATTTCCAGGCGCTGCAGAACGCGCTCGGCGCGGGCCGCTCGGACGCGGTGACGCTGTTCGTGTTCGACCTGCCGTTTCTCGACGGATACGACCTGCGCGACGTGCCGCTCGCCGCGCGTCGCGCGCTGCTCGAACCGCTGCTCGCCGGCAGCGACCCGGCCCGGCTGCGTTTCTCACCCGACCTCGGCGACGACGTCGTGCCGCTGATCGCGCACGCGTGCGACACGGGGCTCGAAGGGTTGATCGGCAAGCGCGCGGAGTCGCGTTATCGCGGCGGCCGCTCGCCCGCCTGGATCAAGCTGAAATGCAGGCGGCGGCAGGAGTTCGTGATCGGCGGCTACACCGAGCCGGCGGGCAGCCGGCTCGGCTTCGGCGCGCTGCTGCTCGGCGTCCATGCGCCGGACGCGGGCGGCAAGCGGTCACGCGGCACGCCGCCGTTGCGCTATGTCGGCCGCGTCGGCACCGGGTTCGACACGCGCCTGCTCGACCGGCTCGCGGCAATGCTGCGCAAGCATGAGCGCGACACGACGCCGTTCGACCCGCCGCCGCGCGAACGGTCGCGCACGCGCGTGCACTGGGTCGAGCCGACGCTCGTCGCCGAATGCGAATTCGCGGAATGGACGGGCGACGGGATCGTGCGGCAGGCGTCGTTCATCGCGCTGCGCGAAGACAAGCCGGCGCGGCAGATCGTCCGCGAGGTGCCGCGCCATACCGAATCGGAGACGACGATGGACGAACCCCAGGCAGCGCATGACAACCACCCGCATGCACCGCATACCGATACAGGGCACAACCGCCGGCCGCGCGCGCGATCGCATGCGTCCGCCGGCCACGCGCACGGCGAACCCGGCGTCGATCACGTCGGCCGCGTGCGCATCACGCATCCCGATCGCGTGCTCGACCCGCGCAGCGGCACGCGCAAGATCGACCTCGCGCATTACTGGTTATGGGTCGCGCCGTGGCTGCTCCCCGACCTGAAAGGCCGGCCCGTGTCGCTCGTGCGCGCGCCGGGCGACATCGCCGGCGAACTGTTCTTCCAGAAGCATGCGGAACGCCGGGAAATCCCGTTCGTCAGGCAGCACGCGGGGCTTGATCCCGGCCACGGCCCGCTGCTGTCGATCGACAGCGTCGACGCGCTGCTCGGCGCCGCGCAGATGGGCACGATCGAGCTGCACACGTGGAACGCGCACGCGTCGAACATCGAGCGGCCCGACCGGATCGTGTTCGACCTCGATCCCGATCCCGCGCTGCCGTGGCGCGCGATGATCGACGCCGCGCAGATCGTGCGCGGGCTGCTCGACGAACTGGGGCTCGTGTCGTTCTGCAAGACGAGCGGCGGCAAGGGGCTGCATGTCGTCGTGCCGCTCACGCGGCATGCGGGCTGGGACGACGTGAAGGACTTCTCCCGCGCGGTCGCGCAGCACGTCGCCGCTACGCTGCCCGAGTGCTTCACCGCGACGATGGGGTCGCGCCACCGGCGCGGCAGGATCTTCGTCGACTACCTGCGCAACGGCCGCGGCGCGAGCACGATCGCCGCGTACTCGCTGCGTGCGCGGCCCGGCATGGGCGTGTCGGTGCCGCTCGAATGGGACGAGGTGCCCGCTACGACGGGCGGCGCGCAATGGACGATCGACACGCTGCGCGAACGGCTCGATGCGCTGAAACGCGACCCGTGGGAAGGCTATGCGCACACGCGCCAGCGCATCACGGCGTCGATGCGTGCGCGGCTCGGGGCGCAAACGTGAACCCGTCAGCGCCGATGCTGCAGCCGGTGATACCAGTTCATCAGCGGCGTCGCGGAGATCCCGTGCGCGATCACCGACGCCGATACGACGACCAGCACCGGTGCCGCCAGCGGGCGCACCGCGCCGGACGGCGCGTGCTCGATCGCGAACAGCAGGTAGTAGAACGAGCCGATCCCGCGAATGCCGAACCAGGCCATCAGCCGACGCTGCGCCTGCGTCGCACGCGAACCGGCGAGCGTGACCAGCACCGCGAGCGGCCGTACGACGACGAACAGCACGGCGGCCAGCGCGGCCGCCCCCCACGTGAGCAGCGGGCCCGGCAGCGTCGCGAGCACGCTGCCGACCATCGTCATCACGACGGCTTCCGCGATCCGTTCGAGTTCGATCGTGAAGCCGAGCACCGATTCGGCCATGAACGCGTGCGCCTTCTCCGGATGCTTCTCGGTGGCGACGACGTCTTCCGAATCGATCTGGCCGATCACTTCACGCGGCCTGCGGTCGCCGCTCGCACGGTGCTCGACGCGGCGCATCGCGACACCGGCCGCGAACGTCGCGACGAAGCCGAACGTGTGCGCGAGCTGCGCGGCGCCGAACGACAGCACGATCAGCGCGAGCGCGAAGAAGCCTTCGAGGCCGAGCGCCTGCGCGTGCCGCGTGCGCAGCCAGCCGATCAGTTTCGTCGTCGCCCAGCCGAGGGCGCCGCCGATCGCGGCCGCGCCCGCGATGCCCCACAGCGCGACGAGCGCGAACGCGCCGGACAGCGGCGCGAGCCCGTAGGTCGCGTCGCGCGTGCCGCACAGTGCGAGCCCCGCGAGCGCGAACGGCAAGGCGATGCCGTCGTTCAACCCGCCTTCGCCGGACAGCGCGAAGCGCACGAGGTCGCGATCGCCCGGGTCGTGCACCTGTACGTCGTGCGCGAGCACGGGGTCGGTCGGCGCGAGGATCGCCGCGAGCAGCAGCGCCGGGCCCCAGCCGAGCCCGAGCGCGAGCACCGCGCACGCGGCGAGCAGCGGCACGGTAACGATCATCGCGAGCAAGCCGAGGCGGCACGGCACGAGCCACAGCCGGTCGGTCAGCGGCACGCGCAGCCGCAGCCCGATCGCGAACAGCGACACGAGCAGCGCGATTTCGACGATTTCACGCAGCAACGGCGCGTCGCGTTCGAGGTCGAGCTGCAGCAGGCCGGCGCCGGCCGGGCCGAGCGCGACGCCGAGCACGAGATAGATCATCGCGGTGCTGCACGGCAGGTGGCGCAGCGCCGACGTCGCGACGCCCATGCCGAGCAGCACCGCGCCGATGATCAGGTACCAGAGCGTCTCGTGCATGCGCGGGTTCGCGGCAGGCGGGGAAGGCGGACGCGCAACCCGTCAGGGCTTGCGGCCGAATGCCTCGCGCAGTTTGCGTTTCGCGCGTTCGAGCGTCGTGCGGCGCGTTTTCGGCAGATTGCGGCCCGCGCGGTTCACGTAGAAGTTCAGCATCGACATCGCCGACTGGAACGGCGACGCCTTGCGGCGGCGGCTGTGTTCGGCCGAACGCTTCAGCGACGCGGCGATCGCCGCCGGATCGTCGGACTTGAAGATGTCGGGTTCGATGTCGAGCGCATCGCTGCGTTGCGTGACTTCGCCCGACCAGCGCTTGCGGTGTGCCGGATCGGCGCTGCGGGCGCGGCCGGGACGGCGCGTGAGGCGCTTGCCGTGTGCGTGGGAAGCAGAAGCGGAAGGCATGTGACGGGGCTCCGTGTGGGGTCGAGGGGTGGGGTCCTTCGGAGACAGGCGACGCAATCCGCGTGCCGCGCCGCGGGCGCGTGCGGACGTCGGCATGGGCATTGCTGGAACGGCCTTGCCGGAAGGCACGAGCAGGCATTTCCGTTACCGCGTCATCACCACGGAGCAAACGCCATGAAGCCGGCAACCGATCCGAAGCCGGTCGCGCGGCGCGATGACGGCGCGGTTTCCCGGGACGGGCGCGCGGCCACCACGCAGGAGGACATCATGCAATCGAATTCCCGGATTTGGCTGGAGAACGACGAGATCGACGGCGAGGCGATCGACGTGGACGATCTCGACACGACGGTTCATGTCGACGTCGCGACGGGCAGGGTCATGTTCCACGCGGCGTGGGCGAATGCGCTCGAGGCGCCGCCTGAGGTGGCGCGGTATTCGGTCGTGCTCGCGCTCGACTGCGACACGATGGAGCATTACGCGGATCTCGACGACGGCGCACGCACGCGCGTGCATGCGATGCTGCACGAGGCCGTGCAGCAGACGCTCGATCAGTTGCCCGACACCGACGAAAACCTGACGCTGACGATCGAACTGACCGACGCGATGCTCGATGCGGCGCGGCACCTGCAGTAATCGTTGCGGGCCGACGTGCCGCATCGGATTACATCCTGTTGAAATCTTTGCAGCCGGGTACGCGGCGACGTCGAATGGGCCGGCCTCGATGCGATCGCGGGTCGTTCCCCGGCTGGTGCCGCGATGCGAACGGGTGCGACCCTGCACGAGCACGTGCGGCGGCCTTGGCGGCCGGCACGCCGATTGCTGCACGACCGATGCGGCACGACGTGTGCCGCCCATCCGAAGGAGACGTTCATGAGCGGCAGGCTGGAGCATTGCAAGGTGGCCATCCTCGCGGTCGACGGATTCGAGGAAGCCGAACTCGTCGAGCCGCAGCGCGCGCTCGCCGCCGAGGGCGCGCAGGTCGACGTGATTTCGCAGAAGCGCGGCGAGATCCAGGGTTTCCGGCACGTCGACAAGGGCGAGCGCGTGAAGGTCGACCGCACGTTCGACGACGCGCGCGAAGGCGATTACGACGCGGTCGTGCTGCCTGGCGGCGTCGTGAACGGCGACGCGATCCGGATGCTGCCGGCCGCGCGCGAATTCGTGACGGCGGCCGTCGGCGCCGGCAAGCCGATCGCGGCGATCTGCCACGGCGGCTGGCTGCTCGTGTCGGCCGGGCTCGTGGAGGGCCGCACGATGACGAGCTGGCCGAGCCTGCAGGACGATATCCGTCATGCGGGCGGCAAGTGGGTCGACGAGGAGGTCGTGCGCGACGGCAACCTGATCACGAGCCGCAAGCCCGCCGATCTGCCCGCGTTCAACGGCGCGCTGGTCGAGCGCCTCGCGTCGCGGGGGGCGTAAGCCGATGCCGGCCGATGCCGCCCGCCGCGTGACGCTGACCGACACGCCGCCCGTGTTCGACGGAGCGGCGCTGCAGTTGAGTTTCGTCGTCGACGTCGATGGCGTGCCGCAGACCTGTGCGATCACGGTCGAGGCGCTGGAGGATCATTTCGGCGCGCAGTCCGCGCTGGAGGCCGACCTGCGCGATGCGTTCGAACGCGGCCGCGCGCGCATCGAGGCCGCGTGCGCGGAGGTGCTGGCTGACGGCGGCGGGGCGGATGTGGTGCTGCACAGCGGTTATTTCCGTGCGCCGGGCGGTCGGGCGCGGGCCGGGCTGTTTGGTCCGGGGAAGTCCTGACCTCCGTCGCGCTTCCCGAAGCGTCATTTCGCGACGCATCCAGCCACCCGGCCATCCAGCCACCCGCATTACACGCCATTGAAAACTTTGCCGCGCGTCGCGGGCGTTGCCCGGTGCCACATCGCGCCGCGCGCCGGGCGCGCGGTGCGGTTCGCGTGGCGTCGACTGGCATGTTCCCTGCATGAATGGCCTGTTGCCGGCGCACGATTCGCGCCGCATGCCGATGCGACCCGTTCGTCGCATCGCACGTAGCCGCAGACGGGGAACGAGCATGCTGACCGCCCATGAATTTGCCGTGCTGTTCCTGGTGCATCACGCGCCGGAACAGATCCAGATCGACCGCGACGACGTCGTCGCCCTCGTCGAGCAACGCCTGATCGAGATGCAGCGCGACGACACGTCCGGCGAGCGTCGGCCCGTGTTGACGGCCGGCGGTCTGTCGGTCCTGAAGTGCGTGCAGCGGCATGACGGGGTCGCGAACGACGTGTCCGACCTGAGCGACCTGAACGACGCGTGATGCGCGGCGCCGCGCGGCGTTCACCGCGCGATCGCGACGCCCGCGTTGACGGGTACGACAGGTGTCCGGCTGTCGAACGGCGGCGCGGGCAGGAAGCGGTCGATCACGCCGGCTTCGAACAGCAGGCAGTACGTCGATCCGCCGAACTGGAAGTAACCGATCTCGTCGCCTTTGTCGACGCGCTGCCCCGGCACGACGTCGATCACGCACGACGACACGTCGCCCATCCCGACGAACACGGCCGCCACGGTGCCGATGCCGGGGTCGTCGCAGGAGAGCGCGACCACCGCGCGCGTGGCGACGGCCGTCATGTAACCCTGCGAGTCGTTCAGCCCGGCCGGATCGGTGCCTTCCGCCTCCGCGACCGAGTAGTAGGTCCCGTCGACACGGTACGCGTGCGTGACGACACCGCGCACCGGTGCATGCCAGCGATGGTAGTTGTACGCGCTCAGGTAGGCCTGGTAGATGTCGCCGCCGACGAAGCGCTCGGCGAGCGGCAGCCATGCGGGCGTGAAGAGGTCGCGCAACGAATACGGCTGCGCCTTGATCCAGAACGTGTCGCGCAGCTTCACCTTCGATTCGGTGTGGTACGGCGCGGCCTCGCATGCGCTGACGATCACGTGCGGATCGTCGGGTGCCTCGACCGGGCGCGCGCCGTCGCGAAAGCGTCGCGTGAAGAAGTCGTTCCACGAGTCGAAGCCAAGGTGCGGCTGGTCGTCGCGATATTCGAACTGGGACAGCCCGAGGCGCCTGCACGCTGCGTCGCAGAACCAGCCGTCGGGCGCCGACGTGTCGAGATGCGTGCGCGAATGCGGGCCGCCGAGGAAGTCGCACCACACGTTCAGCACGCGCTTCAGGTGCGCGTTGACGGTCGCGTCGCGAAACACCGCATGGCCCGACGGCATGCACATCGGCCAGTCGAGGAACGCGTTGATCGGGCACACGATCAGGCTCGCTTCGCTGAAAGGGGGCGTATAGGTCATCAGGTGATCGAGCACTGTCATCAGCTCGCCGATCGACGCGTAGCCGAGCCGCAGGCCCGCGTCGAGCGCCTCGTCGATTGCGCGGGTCAGGCCCATGCGCAGGACGGCATGGTCGTCGAACAGCCGCGCGAGCGCCTGCACGGCCGGCGTGCGCAACCGGTCGCCGGCATGCGCGCGGGCTTCCGCCGCGATCCCTTCGCGGAACGCGGCCATGTGGGCTTCTTCGCGCGCCATCCATTCGCCGAGCCGATGGCGCGTGGCGGGCGGCGGGTTGCGGTCGGTCGGCATGGCTTCCTCCGGACGTTGGTTCGTCATGAACGTGATCAGCAAGATGCTTGCCCGGCGGCGGCACCGAAATTGCGGCGATCGTTCGTCCGTTTTTCATGACATGGGAGACGAGGATGAACGCGGCTTCGAATGCACGACAGGCGAACAAGACGAGCGAGACGAGCGCGACCGACGCGCGCCGCAGCGGCGATCCGCACACGGTGACGCCGACGCGCCCACGCGTGCGAGCGGCCAAGCCGGCGTCGCGCGACGCGCGTCGGCCGGCCGGGCGCGGCTCAGGTGGTTCGAGCGGGACGAGCAGCTCGAGCGGGCCCGTGGCCGCGCACGGCGGCGACAGGAAGGGCAACCCGCTATGGGAGGACGACGGCGGCGCAATGCCGCCGGAAGAGTGGTCGTGACGGGTCAATCGCGTTTGGGCACTTGCGCAAGGTCGCTGACGTTCGGCCGATTCGATTGACGATCGCCGGCGCGCCAGGTACGACACGCGTCTCCAGGGCCGGGCGCCTTCAACTGTCGGCACGCGCCGCCACGAGCACCGCAACAGGCAATCCGGCCAGGCAGCGGCGTAGCGCCAGCACCCCGTCGGGCGCATCGATCGCGTCCCGACCATTCAGCCAGTCGATCCAAGGCCCCGCGATTCCGCGCGGCAGCACGACCGCCGTATCGCCCCACTGCGCGGGCGCTACGCGCGGTATCCCGGGCGCTTCCCCCAGCAACCGGCTCGCGAGCCGCGTCGCGACGATCACCACGGTGGCGGCCGCGTCGCACCGCGCGAACGCCACCGCGTGTCGCCCAAGCGGGCCGCGCACGCGTAGCGGCACATACGCGCCGTCCGCAAACGTCGCCGGCCACCGCGCGCGCAGCGCGAGCATCCGCTCGATCAGCGCGCGTTTCACGCGTGCGTCGGGCCAGGCCGGCAGGTACGACGCGACCGGATCGTCGACCCGTTCGGCCGCCAGTGCGTCGAACGGCACGTCGCGCCGGTTGTCCGGATCGACGAGCGAGTGATCCCAGCACTCGGTCCCTTGATAGAGGTCGGGCACGCCGGGCGACGCGATCCGCAGCGCTGTCTGCGTCAGGCTGTTGACGATGCCGGCCGGTGCGATCCGCGCGACGAACGCATGCAGCCGGTGCGCGAAATCGCCGGCGCCGCGCGGCGTCAGGATCGCGCGGACGAATGTTTCGCAGGCATGCTCGTAGTCCGGTTCGGGCGCCAGCCAGTCGCTGTGCCGCTTCGCTTCGCGCAATGCTTTCGTCTGCCACTGCGCGACGCGCGTGGCGAGTCCGGCGAGCCCGGCCGCATCGTCGGGCGCGAGTGCCGGCGGCCAGCAGCCGACGAGCGTCTGGTACAGCATCGCCTCCGCGGCCGGCCCCGGCGCCCACGCGAGATCGCGATGCGCGCGGCCCCGGTGCGGCAGGTTCAGCGCGCTCCAGTCGAGCGATGCCGCGCGCCATGCGTCCGGGATCTCGCTGAGCACCGCGAGCCGTGCACGCGCGTCCTCGCCGCGCTTGTGGTCGTGCGTGGCCGTCGCGACGAGCCCGTGCGGCACGGTGCGCGCGCGGCGCCGGTTGCGTGCATGGAATGCGCCGCGCGACAGGCTGAAGTCGCCGGCGTCGGCGCCGACCTCGTTGCGCGACAGCAGCCGGCCGTAGCGATAGTGGGCCGTATCCTCGACGCCTTTCGCGGCGAGCGGCGCGGTGAGCTGCGCGAACGCGACGCGCGCCGCGGCCAGCGCGTCGGCGTTCGCGCGCGGCACGCGTGCGGCCGGCAAGCCCAGCCACGCGGCGACGCGATCGAGCGCGAACCGGTCGGCCGGATCGATGGCCGTGCGCGCGCTTTCGTACGCGTGCGCGAGCACGCGGCGGTCGGCATCGGCCGGCTCCTCGCGCGGAGCCGGATACATTCGGTACACGGGCAGCCGCACCGCGAGTTCGCCCAGCACGCGCCGAATCGCGATCAGGCTGACGTCCCGCGTGGCGGGCGACGCGCGCGCGATCCCGTGCAGCAGCCGCGCGGCGCGCGCATGTTCGACCGCGAGCTGGCGCATCAGCACGCGCCGCTTGCCGTCGAGCGCTTCCTGCGCGAACGTGCGCGACGAGCCCGATACGGCCGCCCAGTGCGCGGCGAGCGGTTCGGCGCCGGCCGGGTCGTGCAGCAGCGCGCCGACGTCGTTCATGAAGTCGTAGCCGGTCGTGCCGGCGACGGCCCAGTCGGCGCGCAGCGATTCGCCCGGCGCGAGGATCTTCTCGACGACGACATACGGCGGCGCGCTGCGTTGCGCGGCCAGTCGTGCATGCAGCCGCCGGCAGTAGGCGCGCGGATCGGCGAGGCCGTCGACGTGATCGACGCGGATGCCGTCGACGAGCCCGGCCGCGTGCAGGCGCAACGGCAGCGCGTGAACGGCGTCGAACACCGCGTCGTCGTCGACGCGGACGGCCGCGAGCGTCGCGATGTCGAAGAAGCGCCGCCAGTTCAGCTCGTCGGCGGCCGTGCGCCACCACGCGAGCCGGTAATGCTGGCGTTCGAGCAGCCGGTGCAGGC
>NZ_LDVA01000180.1:0-12320 GCF_050768715.1 Burkholderia sp. ZZQ-2
AGGCGCGCCAGGCACTCGCGGGGCTGTCGCAGCGTCTTGCGCTCGCATTGCAGCGCCGTCACGAACGCGACACGGCTCGCGTGTCAGCCTGTGCGGCAAGGCTGGAGGTGTTGAGCCCGCAGCGCACGCTCGAGCGCGGTTATGCGGCGCTGATCGATGCGCAGACGGGCCGCGCGGTGCGCACGCCGAACGCATTGAAGCCGCAGCGCCGCCTGACCGTGCATCTCGCCGAAGGCTCGGCCGACGTATCGCTCGCCGACGTGCAGCCGCGCCTCGCCGATACGATCTGACGTGAGCGGCGCACGCGCCGCGACCGGGAAAAACGCGCGGGAACGGCGGTTGCGCGGTATCGGCTCGTCCCTGTGGACGATGCGCGAACATCGCTTTTCCGCATACCGCGGATAAATGGCCCGTGAGTTTGCGGGGTTATTCGTCCTCGCCTACAATCGGACGCTCGGCAGCATTCAACACAAGCCCCCCTACATACTCAACGAAGGAATCGCCATGGCTCATACGCTCCCGCCGCTCCCGTACGCTGAAGACGCACTCGCGCCGACCATCTCGCTCGAGACGATCCAGTACCACTACGGCAAGCACCATCAGGCTTATGTGACGAACCTGAACAATCTGGTCCCGGGCACGGAATTCGAAAACCTGCCGCTGGAAGAGATCGTGAAGAAGTCGTCGGGCGGCATCTTCAACAACGCCGCGCAAATCTGGAATCACACGTTCTTCTGGAACAGCCTGTCGCCGAACGGCGGCGGCGCACCGACGGGCGCGCTGGGCGACGCGATCAACGCGAAGTGGGGTTCGTACGACGCATTCAAGGAAGCGTTCACGAAGGCCGCGGTCGGCACGTTCGGTTCGGGCTGGGCATGGCTCGTGAAGAAGGCTGACGGTTCGCTCGACATCGTGTCGACGAGCAACGCAGCAACCCCGCTGACGACGGCCGACAAGGCACTGCTGACGATCGACGTGTGGGAACACGCGTACTACATCGACTACCGCAACGCACGTCCGAAGTTCGTCGAAGCGTTCTGGAACATCGTGAACTGGGACTTCGCAGCGAAGAACTTCGCGTAAGGTCCGGCGCCTGCGCGCCGCTACGGCGCGCGGCACCCAGCAGAAAAGCCCTCGAAACGAGGGCTTTTTTGTTTTTGCCGCGGCGGAACGTGCCGCGCGTGCCCAATCAGGCGAGGAGGCCGAGCCCCCAGCCGAGCGCCGCGCTCGCGATCACGACGGCCCACGGCGGCACGCGCCAGAACACCAGCGCGACGAATGCGACGAGTGCCGCGGCCAGGTCGCGCGGCGCCATGATCGTGTCGGTCCAGACCGGGTGATAGAGCGCCGCGAGCAGCAGCCCGACGACGGCCGCGTTCACGCCCGCGAGCGCGGCCTGCATCCGCGTGCTGCGGCGCAGGCGCTCCCAGAACGGCGCGGTGCCGGCCACCAGCAGGAACGACGGCGCGAAGATCGACACCAGCGCGATCGTGCCGCCGAGCCAGCCGGTCGGCGCCTGGCGTAGCGACGCGCCGAGGAAGGCCGAGAACGTGAACAGCGGCCCCGGCACGGCCTGCGCGACGCCATAACCGGCCAGGAACGCCGCATCGCCGACCCAGCCGGGCGCGACCACGGCCGCCTGCAGCAGCGGCAGCACCACGTGGCCGCCGCCGAACACGAGCGCACCCGTACGGAAGAACGCATCGACGACGGCAAGCGTATCGGAGCGCAGCGCGCGGGCCGCGAACGGCAGTACGACGAGGAGCGCGGCGAACAGCGCGAGCCACAGCGCGCCCGCGCGCGGCGACACGTGCAGCGGCAACGGATCGTGGGTGCCGCGCGCCGGCTGCGGCAGCAGCACGAGGCCGGCCAATCCGGCCGCGACGATCACGGCAATCTGCGCCCACGCGGCCGGCGCGAGCAGCGCGACGCTGGCGGCCGCGGCCATCAGCGTGACGCGGCGCGCATCCGGGCACAGCGTGCGTGCCATGCCCCACACGGCCTGCGCGATCACGGCGACCGACACGATGCGCAACCCGTGCAATGCACCGGCTTCGATCGGCGCGCCCGTCGCGTGCACGCCGAGCGCGAACAGCATCATCAGCAGCGCCGACGGCAGCGTGAAGCCGAGCCACGCGGCGAACATCCCCGCGTAGCCTGCGCGCGCGAGGCCGATCGCCATCCCGACCTGGCTGCTCGCAGGGCCCGGCAGGAACTGGCACAGCCCGACGAGATCCGCGTAGGTGCGCTCGGTGAGCCAGGCGCGCCGCGTGACGAACTCGGTGCGGAAGTAGCCGAGATGCGCGACCGGGCCGCCGAACGACGTAAGGCCGAGCCGCAGGAATGCGATGAACACCGGCCACGGATGGCGGGAGGGAGCGGAGGCGGTCGACGTGCTCAAGGCGGGGCGGATGAATGAACGGACGAGCCGCCACGATAGCGCAACGCGGCGACGGCGGGGTGGCCGCGTGACGGCGCTGCCGCGGCTCAGCGCATGCCGTCGGGCAGCCCGCTCGCGCGCCGCAGCGCGTCGACGTCGACGAGCTCGATTTCACCGACGTGCAGCCGCACGACGCCGTCGGCCTGCAGCGCCTTCAGCAACTGGTTGGTGGTCTGCCGCGTCAGCGACAGCATCGCCGCGAGCTTTTCCTGCGACAGCCGGATGCGGGTGCGGCCGGCGCTGATCCCGCCGTAGCCGTCGGCGATCATCAGCAGGCGGGCGGCGAGCCGCTGCGCGGCCGGCATCACGCTCATCGACTCGACGGTCAGGAAGCTCAGGCGCAGCTTCTGCGCCATCAGCAGCGCGAATTGCCGCCAGTATTGCGGCGTCGCGTCGAGGATCGCGAGCAGCGCGGCCTGCGGGACGTGCAGCAGCAGCGCGTCGTCGAGCGCGATCGCGTCGTGCGTGCGCGGCTGGCCGTCGAACAGCGCGATTTCGCCGAACCACGTGACGGGCTCGGCGACCGTCAGCAGCGCCTCCTTGCCCTGCGGGTCGACCGCACCTATCGTGAGTGAACCGGCCAGTACCGCGTACAGCCCGCACGGCGGGTCGCCGCGCCGGAACAGCGCATGGCCGGCCGGCAGCCGGCGCAGCGCCGCGCGGGCGAGCAGGTCCGCGCGCAACGCGGGCGGCAGCGCGGCGAACCACGGGTTCGCTTCGATCTGCGGCAGGTACGGGGCGAGCGAAGAGGGCATGGGCACGCGATGTCGGGTAGCTGACAGAGGTTCTCGGGCGTGACGCGCATCATAGCGCTCAACCACCGATCAGGAGACGCGATGAAGACGCTCGAAGACCATCTTTCCCAATATGCGGCCTACCACCGCGACGCGCGCAACATCGCGACGCATCTGGTCGGGATCCCGATGATCGTATTCGCGGTCGAGGTGCTGCTGTCGCGGCCGGCGCTCGGGATGCCGGCCGGCGTCGCGCTGTCGCCGGCGCTGCTGCTCGCCGTCGCGTTCGCGGTGTTCTACCTGCGTCTCGACCTGCGGTTCGGGATCGTGATGACCGCGCTGTTCGCGCTGGGCCTGTGGGCCGCGCAGGCGCTCGCGTTGCTGCCGACCTCGCAATGGCTCGCGATCGGCATCGGCGCGTTCGTCGTCGGCTGGATCGTCCAGTTCGTCGGGCACTGGTTCGAAGGGCGCAAGCCCGCCTTCGTCGACGATCTGGTCGGCCTGATGGTCGGGCCGCTGTTCGTCGTCGCCGAGGTCGCGTTCTTCGCGGGACTGCGCGGCGAAGTGCGCCGCGAAGTCGAGCGGCGGGCCGGCCCCGTGCACGGCGGCGCGCATTCGCATGTCTGACGCACCGGTCTGCGTATTCGGCGCGGGCGCCGTCGGCTGCTATCTCGGCGGACGGCTCACGGCGGCCGGCGCGAAGGTGACGCTCGTCGGCCGCGCACGGATCGGCGATGCGATTCGTCGGCGCGGGCTGACGCTGACCGACCGGCGCGGCTATCGCGCGACGCTCGCCCCGGCCGATGTCGTGTTCACGACCGATCCGGCGGCTGCGGCGGCCGCGCGGCTCGTGCTCGTGGCGGTGAAATCGGCCGCGACGCGTGAGGCCGCGGCGCAGCTTGCCGGCATGCTGCGGCCCGGCACGGTCGTGATCAGCTTCCAGAACGGCCTGCACAATGCCGACGTGCTGCGCGAGGCGCTGCCGCAAGCAACCGTGCTGGCCGGCATGGTGCCGTTCAACGTGATCGAGCGCGAACCCGGCGCGTTTCACCAGGGCTCGGCCGGCGCGCTTGCGGCCGACGCGTCTCCCGCGCTGCAGCCGTTTGCCGACGCATTCGCGCGCGCCGGGCTGCCGCTCGAACTGCATCGCGACATGCAGGCCGTGCAGTGGGCGAAGCTGCTGCTCAACCTGAACAACGCGGTCAATGCGCTCGCGAACCTGCCGCTGCGCGACGAACTCGCGCAACGTGCGTACCGGCGCTGCGTCGCGCTCGCGCAGCGCGAAGCGCTGCATTGCCTAGCGCTGGCCGCGATCCGGCCTGCGCGGTTGACGCCGTTGCCGGCCGCGTGGATCCCGGCCGTGCTCGACTTGCCCGATTTCGCGTTCCGCGTGCTCGGCGGCCGGATGCTTGCGATCGACCCGCTCGCGCGTTCGTCGATGTCCGACGATCTCGCGGCGCAGCGTGCGACGGAAGTCGAGTGGATCAACGGCGAGGTCGTGCGGCTGGCCGCGCGCGTCGGCGTGCAGGTGCCCGTCAATGCGCGACTGTGCGCGCTCGTGCATGACGCGGAACGTGCGGCGGCGCGCCCGGCCTGGCGCGGCGACGCGCTGTGGGCCGAGTTGACCGCGCAGGCGGTGCGCGCGGGCGACGTGCGGGCCGCGTAGGGGCCGCGCAAGCCGACGCGCGGGGCGTGGGGGGCCGCACGGCAGGTGCTGCGGCCAAGATGCGGGGTGCGTCATACGACGCTTATGCGGAGCTGTCACATGGTGGATCGCCCGACTCTCGATGCGTACGACGCCCATGCCGCGCAATACGCGCAGGACTGGCTCGACCAGGCCGCGCCAGACGACATGTACGCGCTGCTGGAGCAGCATTTCTCGCCGGGGCCGACCGCGGACGTCGGCTGCGGAGCCGGGCGCGATACGGCCTGGCTCGCGTCGCGCGGCTTCGACGTGCGCGGTTACGACGCGAGCGTCGCACTGCTCGACGAGGCGCGGCGCCGCCATCCGGACCTCACCTTCGAGCTGGCCGCACTGCCGGCGCTGGCCGGCGTGCCGTCCGGCGCGTTTCGCAACGTGCTGTGCGAAACGGTCGTGATGCATCTCGAACAGGCGGACGCGGCGGCCGCGGCCGCGCGGCTGGCCGAGCTCCTGATGCCGGGCGGCACGTTGTACATGAGCTGGCGGGTGGCCGGCAACGGCGCGTTGCGCGACGAGCGCGGCCGCCTTTACACGCCGCTCGATTCGGCGCGGATGCGGGCGGCGCTCGGCGCGGGCACGCAGGTGATCGACGAGCACGAGGTCGTCAGCGCATCGTCCGGCAAGCGCGTGCACCGGCTGATCGCGCGCAAGGCCGCCGCCGCGTGAGCGCGGCGCGGCGGTGCGCTCATTCGCGGTTGAGTGCCGCTTCCCAGTTGATGTCGACGCACAGCACCTGCATGCCGGTCGCGACCGGCGCGGCGATCGACGCGGTCACGCACAGGTGCGCCTCGTTGATCGACAGGTAGGGGGACGTCAGGTGCACGTGGCCCGGCGCGCGCATCGCGTCGATGAAGTACGGGCGCCGTTCCCAGCTCGCGCCTTCCGAGTGCAGCAGCGGCCGGAAGCGCTTGGCGCGCTGCGATACGCTGCCGCGCGCGAGCACGTTGTCGCCGATCTGGCGCCCCGATGCGTCGAGCAGGAAACACCGGGCGGTCTCGGGCAGCCCGAGTACGACGGCCGCCGCGTCGGTGAGCGGCTCGCCCGCGCCGAGCTTCCGGCTCGCTTCCTCGAGCGCCGCGACGTACGGTGCGAGCCGTTCCGCCTGCGTGCGCTCGCGTTGCGCGACGCGCAGCCGCAATGCGGCCGACAGCGTATCCATGCAGCCCGCGGCGGCCTGCGGCTGCACCGGTTCGACGCTCGGCCCCGCGAAATACTGGCCCTGCACGAAATCGACGTCGCACTCGAGGGCGATCAGCGCGTCGCGCTCGGTCGCGAGCCCGCCCATCAGCACGAGCTGGCCGGATTCGTGCAGCAGCGACACGAGCCCCGGCAGCACGCGTTCGAGATGCGAGTGCTCGCTTGCCTGCGCGAGGATGCCGCGATCGAGCGTGACGATGTCGGGATGCAGGTGCCACACGCGGTCGATGTTCGAATGCTTCGCGCCGAACCCGACCAGCGCGATCAGGAAGCCGGCCTTGCGCAGCCCGTCGACGATCGCCGCATAGCGCGGCGTTTCGCCGCCCGCCTGCTCGGGCACTTCGAGCACCACGCGATGCGGCGGCAGCCCGAGCGCCTTCAGGTTCGCGAGCAGGGCGTCGCTGTAGACGGTGTCCATCAGCGCGGCCGGATGCAGGCTCAGGAAGAGCCATTCGTCATGACTGTCGAACGCGTGGAAGTTGCCAAGATGCAGCGATTCGGCGAGCCGGCCGAGCTCGAGCAGGTCGCCGCGCCGCGCCGCCTGCGTGAACACCTCGTGCGACGCCACCTGACGGCTGTCCTCGTCGTGCGCACGCAGCGACGCGTGATAGCCGATCGCGCGGCGGTGCGACACCGAGAAAACGGGCTGGAACACGCTGAACACGGTGTAGCCGCCATACAGCACGGTGCGCCGGTTCCCGTCGTCACCGGCGACGGGGCGGGGCGGCTGAAAGCCGGGGGGATCGATTTCGATCATGCTCATGATGTCGGCCGAAGGAAGACTGCCAGTTTACCTAGAGAATAGGCGAGCAAGAAGCGTGCACGGCATCGTACCCCGTGCGGCGGCGCGTCGCGGCCGGGCCGTCGGTCATCGCCGGCGCATCGAACGGCCCGCGCTGCACCGCAATGGTGCGCGTCGACCCGGTTCGGCGCGCGCCGCGCGTCACGCGCGCTCGGACGGGTCGGTCTTGCGCGCGGTGCTGCGGATCTCGGGCGCGAGCTGCGCGAAGATCCACGCGGAAGCGGCCGTGATGATCCCGACGCAGATGAACGTTGCATGGAACGCCGGCAGCGTGTTGCTCGGCGTCACGGTGCGCAGCATTCCCGTGAACGTCGCGAGCAGCGCCCCCGCGACCGTGACGCCGAGGCTCATCGACAGCATCTGCACGAGCGAGAACAGGCTGTTGCCGCTGCTCGCGCCGCCCGTGCCGAGATCCTTGAGCGTCAGCGTGTTCATCGCGGTGAACTGCATCGAGTTGAAGCCGCCGAACAGCGCGAGATGCACGACCTTCACCCAGACCGGCACCGTGTCGCGCATCAGCGCGAAGCTCGCCATCATCACGCCGACCATGATCGTGTTCACGAGCAGCACCTTGCGATAGCCGTAGCGCGTGATCAGGCGCGTGATGATCCGCTTCGAGAACATCCCGGCCGCCGCCACCGGCAGCATCATCAGCCCGGCCTCGAACGCCGAGTAGCCGAGGCTCACCTGCAGCAGCAGCGGGATCAGGTACGGCATCGCGCCGCTGCCGATCCGCGCGAACAGGTTGCCGAGCAGCCCGACGCTGAACGTGTGGATCCTGAACAGCTCGAGCGAGAAGATCGGCTGCGGCGCGCGCACCGCATACAGGCCATATGCGACGAAGCACGCAAGGCTCAGGATCAGCAGCACGAGCACGGCCGCGTGCTGCATGCCGAGATCGGCGAGGCCGTCGAGCGACAGCGAGATCGCGACCATGCCGATCGTCAGCAGCAGATAGCCCTTCAGGTCGAAGCGGCCGACGGCCGGGTTGCGCGAATCGGGCATCGAATAGAAGGTCGCGATGCAGCCCGCGACGCCGACCGGCACGTTGATCAGGAAGATCCAGTGCCACGACGCGATCTTCACGAGCCAGCCGCCGAGCGTCGGCCCGATCAGCGGGCCGATCAGGCCGGGAATCGCGACGAACGACAGCGCGGACAGGTAGCGTTCGGCCGGGAACGTGCGCAGCACCGCGAGCCGCCCGACCGGCAGCAGCATCGCGCCGCCGACCCCCTGTACGACGCGGAACGCGACGAGTTGCTGCAGCGTATGCGCGTTCGCGCACAGCAGCGAGCCGAGCGAGAACACCAGGATCGCGCTGAAGAACACGCGCCGCGTGCCGAAGGTATCGGCGAGCCAGCCCGACACGGGGATCATCACCGCCATCGTCAGCGAGTACGCGATCACGACCGACTGCATGCGCAGCGGCGACTCGCCGAGGCTCGCGGCCATCGACGGCAGCGCCGTGTTGACGATCGTCGAGTCGAGCGTCTGCATGAAGAAGCCCGTTGCGACGAGCCAGAGCATCAGGGTGAGGTTCTTTTCGCCGGGAGCGGCGGCAGGCGGGCGCTGGAACATGGGGGCGGGGCGGTGGTGCGGGACAGCCGACATTGTAGGGAAAGCCGTCGCGCCGTGCAGGTTCGGCGCAAGGGCGGTGCGAAGTCCGGCCTGCGGGTGCCTGTCCTCGTCGAGTGACCGGTACAGTTCAGCCGAAAGGGTTTGCCGCCGTATCTGTCCGTGTGCTGCCGCTGTCCGAAATACTGGTGCCATCGAACCCGTGCGACCAGGAGGCTGCCATGCGCGAACTGCGACTTTACGTGATCGAAGGCGACGAGCCGGCCGGTCGGTGGCGGATCGTCGATCGCACCGCACTGGAGGTGGCCGACGGCGAGGTCTGGGTGACGATCGAGGGCCGGATCGACGATCACTGGCTCGGCGCCGGCGATTCGCTGACGCTCACGCCCGGCATGCGCGTCTGGGTCAGCGCGGGGGCGCACGGCGCGACGTTCGCGTTCGGTCCGCTCGACGCGCCCGCCGTGCGCGCCGCGCAGGCGTGGTGGCGGCCGCTCGTCGCATGGCGCGACGGCCGGCGTCACGCGCCGGCATCGTTGCCGACGTAGCCTCCCGGCGCTGGCGGACCGGCTTGCGTCCAGGATTGCTCGCGACGGTCGCGAATTCTAGACTCGATCCTGTCTCCCCCACGGCCCGTCCCGCCATGACACCCGAACTCGCGTTGACGCATCTGTGGCGGCTCGCACGCGGCGACCCCGACGCGCCGGCACGCGCGACCGTGACGGGGCAGGACCCGACGCTGCCGTCGACCTTCCGGGTCGGCACGCTGGCCGCGGCGACGATCGCGGCAGCCGGGCTCGCGGCGGCCGAATGCCATCGGCTTCGCACGGGCGTTGCGCAAACCGTCGACGTATCGGTGCGCGACGCGCTCGTCGCGTTCCGCAGCGAACGCTATCTGAGCGTGGACGACGGCCCGCCGCCGGAGTTGCGTCATCCGGTGACGGGCTTCTACGAGACGCGCGACGGGCGCTGGATCCAGTTGCACGCAAACTTTCCGCATCACCTGCAGGGGATGCTCGGCGTGCTCGGCTGCGGCGCGCAGCGGGACGACGTCGCCGCGGCGATCCGCACGCGGGACGGCGCAGCACTCGACACCGCGCTGGCCGAGGCCGGGCTGTGCGCCGCATTGATCAGAACGCCTGACGAGTGGGCGGCACACGAACAGGCGCGTGCGATCGCCTCGCTGCCGCTGTTCGAGATCGAGCGGATCGGCGATGCCCCCGTCGAGCCGATCGGCGGGGGCGACGCCGGCCAGCCGCTTGCCGGTGTGCGCGTGCTCGATCTCACGCGGATCATCGCGGGGCCGGTCGCGGGCCGCACGCTGGCGTCGCACGGCGCGCAGACACTGCTCGTCAACGGCCCGCACCTGCCGAACATCGCGCCGCTCGTGATCGACAACGGGCGTGGCAAGCGTTCGACGTGGATCGACCTGCGCGACGACGCGGGCGTCGATACGCTGCACGCGCTCGCACGCGATGCGGATGTGTTCCTGCAGTCGTACCGGCCCGGCGCGCTCGCGGCGCGCGGCTTCGGACCGCTCGCGCTGGCGGCGCGGCGGCCCGGCATCGTGTGCGTGTCGATATCGGCGTACGGGCATGCGGGGCCGTGGGCGCAGCGGCGCGGCTTCGACAGTCTCGTGCAGTCGGCGAGCGGGATCGCGTGGCAGGAACAGCAGGCCGCGCACGCGAACGCGCCGCGCCATCTGCCGTGCCAGGCGCTCGATCATGCAACGGGTTATCTCGCGGCGTTCGGCGCGATGATCGCGCTCGCGCGCCGGGCACGCGAAGGGGGAAGCTGGCACGTGCGACTGTCGCTCGCGCAGACGGGTCGCTGGCTGCAGTCGTTCGGTATCGTGCCGGACGGCCTGCAGGCACCCGATTTCGCGCGCGCCGACGTAAGCGACCGGATCGAGCGCATCGCGTCGCCGTTCGGCATGCTCGACGCGGTGCGGCCCGCCGAGCGGTTATCGGTGACACCGCCGTCGCTTGCGCGCCCGTCCGTGCCGCCCGGCACCGACGATGCGCGCTGGCTGTAAGCGCCGGCGGCGCGGCCCGCGTTACTTGCGCAGTTCGACGACGAAGTCGTAGTAGTCGTTGCGGCAGTAGGTATCGGTCAGTTCGATTGCGCGCTGGTCCGACGTATAGCCGATTCGTGTGATCAGCAGCAGCGCGTCGTGTGGTGCGATGCCCATCTGCTCGGCGATCTCGTCGGTCGCGTTGACCGCGCGGAAATGCTGCAGCGCGCGCACGATCGGCGTGCCGCGCGCTTCGAGATAGCTGTACAGCGAATCGCCGATTGCCTGCGGATCGGGGATCAGCGTCGCGGGAAACGTCGAATTCTCGACGGCCATCACGATGCCGTCGGCGAGGCGCAGGCGTTTCAGGCGCGTGACCGATGCGGCCGGCGACAGCCCGAGCTGGATCACTTCGTCGCGGTTCGCCGGCTGGATCTCGCGTGCGAGCCATTGCGAGCTCGGCTTGAAGCCGCGCCGTTCGAGCATTTCGCTGAAGCTCGACAGTCGCGACAGCGGATCCTCGTAGCGCGGCTGGATGAAATTGCCGGCGCCCTGCGTGCGGCGAATCAGGCCTTGCTCGACGAGCAGCGCGATCGCCTTGCGCGCGGTGATGCGCGATACGCCCAGTGCATCGGACAGCACGCGCTCGGAGGGCAATGCCTCACCGGCTGTCCAGCGGTTGTCGTGGATCGCGTCGCCGAGCTTGCGGGCGAGCTGCAGGTAGAGCGGCGTGTCGTTGTCGGGGTCGGGGCGCAGGTCCTGCCAGCGGTCGTCCGTGGATGCCTTCATGGAGTGGGTATCGATCAGGTTGCGGCCATTCTAAGTCATCGCGTGGCGCCGTTATAGCCGGTTTTTGCCGTGCAATAGGTGAATTGCGCGCCGATTGACTACACTGATGCGTCGTATTCCATGCCTGGGTCGCGGTGCGCGGCCACGAATCCGCAACGAGGAACGCATGACAGACACGATCGCCACGGTCGTCCTGCCGGACGGCGAGACGATTCCGAAGCTTGGCCTGGGCACGTGGGAGATGGGCGAGCGACCCGCCCGGCGCGCGGACGAGATCGCCGCGCTGCGCGAAGGCGTCGCGCTCGGAATGACGCTGATCGACACGGCCGAGATGTACGGCGACGGCGCGACCGAGGAACTGGTCGGCGAGGCGCTCGCGGGCCTGCGCGACGACGTGTTCCTCGTCAGCAAGGTCTATCCGCACCATGCGAGCCGGCGCGGCGTCGTTGCCGCGTGCGATGCGAGCCTCAAGCGCCTGCGTACCGATCGCCTCGACCTGTATCTGCTGCACTGGCGCGGCTCGGTGCCGCTCGATGAAACGGTCGAAGGCTTCGAAGCGCTGCAGCGCGCGGGCAAGATCCGTCACTGGGGTGTCAGCAACTTCGATACGGCCGACATGGCTGAGCTCGTCGATGAAGCCGGTGGCGGCGCGTGCGCGACCAACCAGATCCTCTACAACATCGCGCGGCGCGGCCCGGAATTCGACCTGCTGCCATGGCTTGCCGGGCACGGGATGCCGGCGATGGCCTACAGCCCGGTCGATCACGGACGGCTGCCGAAGCGCTCGCCGCTCGACGAGATCGCACGGCAGCGCGGGGTGTCGGTGATGCGCGTCGCGCTTGCGTGGGTGCTCGCGCAGCCGGGGGTTTTCGCGATCCCGAAGGCGTCGCGCATCGAACACGTGCGCGACAACCGGGCCGCGCTCGATTTCATGTTCAGCGATGACGAGCGCGCGCAGCTTGACGCGTACTTCCGTCCGCCACGCAGCAAGCGCGCGCTCGAGATGCTCTGACGACGCCCGGCCGGGCAACGCTGCAGGTCAGTGGTTGCCTCCGGAGGATCCGCCGTTG
>NZ_LDVA01000181.1:0-12848 GCF_050768715.1 Burkholderia sp. ZZQ-2
AGCCCGTGAAGACCGTCGACAAGCTCGCGAAGCTCGGCCTCACGCGCTCGATCGATCTCGTGCTGCATCTGCCGATGCGCTACGAGGACGAAACCACGCTCACGCCGATCGGCGAGCTGCTGCCGGGCGGCATCGCGCAGACGGAAGGGGTCGTGTTCGACAACGAGGTCGCGTATCGCCCGCGCCGCCAGCTCGTCGTGAAGATCCAGGACGACGACGGCGAGCAGCTCGTGCTGCGCTTCCTCAATTTCTACGGCTCGCAGGTCAAGCAGATGGCCGTCGGCCAGCGGCTGCGCGTGCGCGGCGACGTGCGCGGCGGTTTCTTCGGGATGGAGATGGTGCATCCGGCGGTGCGCGTCGTCGAAGCCGATGCGCCGCTGCCGCAGGTGCTCACGCCCGTCTATCCGAGCACGGCCGGCGTGTCGCAGGCGTACCTGCGCAAGGCGATCGAGAACGCGGTGGAGCGCACGCCGCTGCCCGAGCTGCTGCCGCCCGAGATCCAGCGCGACTACCTGAAGCCGCTCGACGTGCCGACGCTCGAGCAGGCGGTGCGCATCCTGCACCACCCGCGTGTCGATTCCGACGAAGCCGCGCTGATGGACGGCTCGCATCCGGCGTGGACGCGCATCAAGTTCGAGGAGCTGCTCGCGCAGCAGCTGTCGCTCAAGCGCGCGCACGAGGAGCGCCGCACGCGCGCGGCGCCCGCGATGCCGCGCCGCACCGCGAGCGATGCCGATGCGCTGACGACCCGGCTCTATGCCGCGCTGCCGTTCACGCTGACGGGCGCGCAGGCGCGCGTCGTCGACGAGATCGCGCGCGATCTCACGCTCGCGCACCCGATGCAGCGCCTGCTGCAGGGCGACGTCGGCAGCGGCAAGACGGTGGTCGCGGCGCTGGCCGCCACGCAGGCGATCGACGCCGGTTACCAGGCCGCGCTGATGGCGCCCACCGAAATCCTCGCGGAGCAGCACGCGCGCAAGCTGCGCGCGTGGCTCGAGCCGCTCGGCGTCACGGTTGCGTGGCTCGCGGGCAGCCTGAAGGCGAAAGAGAAGCGCGCGGCGATCGAGGCGGCCGCGCTCGGCACCGCGCAGCTCGTGATCGGCACGCACGCGATCATCCAGGACACGGTCGAATTCGCCCGGCTCGGCCTCGTGATCGTCGACGAGCAGCACCGCTTCGGCGTCGAGCAGCGGCTCGCGCTGCGGGCGAAGGCCGCGAACGCGGCCAACGGCGCGCGCGACTTCCAGCCGCACCAGTTGATGATGTCGGCCACGCCGATTCCGCGCACGCTCGCGATGACGTATTACGCGGATCTCGAGGTCTCGACGATCGACGAGCTGCCGCCGGGCCGCACGCCGGTGTTGACGCGCCTCGTCGGCGATGCGCGGCGCGAGGAGGTGATCGCCCGCGTGCGCGAGGCCGCGCTGACCGGGCGCCAGGTGTACTGGGTGTGCCCGCTGATCGAGGAGAGCGAGACGCTGCAGCTGCAGACGGCCGTCGAGACTTACGAGACGCTGGCCGCCGCGCTCCCGGAGCTGAAGGTCGGGCTCGTGCACGGCCGGCTGTCGCCGGCCGACAAGGCGGCCGTGATGGAAGCGTTCACGCGCAACGAAGTGCAGCTGCTCGTCGCGACGACCGTGATCGAGGTCGGCGTCGACGTGCCGAACGCGTCGCTGATGGTGATCGAGCACGCGGAGCGCTTCGGCCTCGCGCAGCTGCACCAGTTGCGCGGCCGGGTCGGGCGCGGCACCGCGGCGTCGGTGTGCGTGCTGCTGTACACGGGGCCGCTGTCGCTCACCGGCCGCGAGCGGCTGAAGACGATGCGCGAGACGACCGACGGCTTCGAGATCGCGCGGCGCGACCTCGAGATCCGCGGCCCCGGCGAATTCCTCGGCGCCCGCCAGTCGGGCGCGGCGATGCTGCGCTTCGCGAACCTGGAGACCGACGGCTGGCTGATCGATCCGGCCCGCGAAGCCGCGACGCGGCTGATTGCCGCGTATCCCGAAATCGTCACGCAGCATCTCGCGCGCTGGCTCGGCGCGCGGGAGCAGTATCTGAAAGCCTGATCCGCGGGCTGGGGCCGGATCCGGAATCGCCATTCGACGCATTCCGATGCAGAGAAACTTGGCGAACCGGTGTCACAGGGTGTATAAATTAAACCTATCGCCTGTATATCTCTGATTGACCCACAATGACGCTGACTGAATTGAAATACATCGTCGCGGTCGCACGCGAACGGCATTTCGGCCGTGCGGCCGAAGCCTGCTTCGTGAGCCAGCCGACGCTGTCGGTGGCGATCAAGAAGCTCGAAGACGAGCTGAACGTGCAGATTTTCGAGCGCGGTGCGAGCGAAGTGAGCGTGACGCCGATCGGTGACCAGATCGTCACGCAGGCACAGCGCGTACTCGAGCAGACTTTCGCGATCAAGGAGATCGCGAAGCAGGGCAAGGATCCGCTGGTCGGCCCGTTCCGCCTTGGCGTGATCTACACGATCGGGCCGTACCTGCTGCCGACGCTCGTCAAGCAGATGATCCAGCGTGTCCCGCAGATGCCGCTGATGCTGCAGGAAAACTACACGCTCAAGCTGCTCGAACTGCTGAAGCAGGGCGAGATCGACGCCGCGATCATGGCGCTGCCGTTTCCGGAAACCGGCCTGATGGTGCGCCCGCTGTACGACGAACCGTTCGTCGTCGCGCTGCCGGCCGGCCATCCGTGGGAGAAGCGCGAAGAGATCGACGCCGAGGACCTGAAGCAGGAAACCATGCTGCTGCTCGGCAACGGTCACTGCTTCCGCGATCACGTGCTCGGCGTGTGCCCGGAGCTGATGCGCTTCTCGCAGACGGCCGACGGCATCCAGAAGACCTTCGAGGGCTCGTCGCTCGAGACGATCCGCCACATGGTCGCGAGCGGCGTCGGCATCACGGTGCTGCCGCGAATGTCGGTTGCCGAGATCGGCCCGCGCGCGAACGGCCCCGATGCCGAACTGCTGTCGTACGTGCCGTTCAACGAGCCGGTGCCCGACCGCCGCGTGGTGCTCGTGTGGCGCAAGAGCTTCACGCGGATGCCCGCGATCGACGCGATCAGCGACGCGATTTCCGCCTGCGAGCTGCCGGGTGTCGCGAAGCTCGACATGCCGGCGACGATGAACTGAGCACGCTGCGGCATGCGCGTGCGGCAGCCCGATGAACGGGGTCTTACGACCCCGTTTATTTTTCTCTATCGCATAGATGAAATTAATTAAATTCAAGTAATCGATAGACGTATATAGAATCCTCTCCATGGATCGGTGTCCTGTCGACGACCGGTCTGCACGCTGAGTGCAAGCGTCAAAGGAGGATGTCATGATGCGGTCGGTATTGCAGCACGCGCAGCGGAACATCCCGCCGCGCGACGCGGTCGTACATCGCGCCAGGGCGGCGGTTCGCAGCCTGCGTCCGATTGCGTTCGCGTACCTCGCGGACCGTGTGTATGGCGGTTGAACGCCGCCGCGCGCCGGTTCAGTGTTCCCCCGATTCACCCGCCATCAAGCCATGAGGGAGCATCGCATGTCCGAAAGCTGGAATTCCGCCCGCGGCGTCGTCCCGACGCCTGCCGGCAGCCGGTTCCCCGAGCGTCCCGCCCGCGGCGCGTCGCAGCGGGAACGCGCGTTACAGGCCCCGCGCGACATCCCGTAGTACGACAGGAGAATCAACCTGTTCCGTTTCCCATCCCCGCAATGACACTCCACCAAACCGCACCCGGCATGCCGCCGGAGCGAACCGGTGGAGTCATACGAGCAAGCCAAGGAGAAATCGCATGTCGAACGAAACGAAGTGCCCGTTCAACCACACCGCTGGTGGCGGCACGACGAACAAGGACTGGTGGCCGAATCAGCTCAACCTGAACGTCCTGCACCGCCATTCGGCGCTGTCCGATCCGATGGACAAGGATTTCGACTACGCGGAAGCGTTCAGCAAGCTGGACCTCGCGGCGGTGAAGAAGGACCTGCACGCACTGATGACGATGTCTCAGGACTGGTGGCCGGCCGACTTCGGCCACTATGGCGGCCTGTTCATCCGCATGGCCTGGCACAGCGCCGGCACGTACCGCACGGCCGACGGCCGCGGCGGCGCGGGCGGCGGGCAGCAGCGCTTCGCGCCGCTCAACAGCTGGCCGGACAACGTCAGCCTCGACAAGGCACGCCGGCTGCTGTGGCCGATCAAGCAGAAGTACGGCCGCAACATCTCGTGGGCCGACCTGCTGATCCTGACCGGCAACGTCGCGCTCGAATCGATGGGCTTCAAGACTTTCGGCTATGCCGGCGGCCGCGTCGATACGTGGGAACCGGACGACGTCTACTGGGGCTCGGAAAAGATCTGGCTGGAACTGAGCGGCGGCCCGAACAGCCGCTACTCGGGCAAGCGTGAGCTCGAAAGCCCGCTCGCTGCCGTGCAGATGGGCCTCATCTACGTGAACCCGGAAGGCCCGGACGGCAACCCCGACCCGGTCGCCGCCGCGCATGACATCCGCGAGACGTTCGCGCGGATGGCGATGAACGACGAAGAGACGGTCGCGCTGATCGCGGGCGGCCATACGTTCGGCAAGACGCACGGTGCCGGTCCGGCGTCGAACGTCGGCCCCGAGCCGGAAGCCGCGGGCCTCGAGGAGCAGGGTCTCGGCTGGAAGAGCACGTTCGGCACGGGCAAGGGCAAGGACGCGATCACGAGCGGCCTCGAAGTCACGTGGACGTCGACGCCGACGAAGTGGAGCAACGACTTCTTCAAGCACCTGTTCAGCTACGAGTGGGAGCTCACGAAGAGCCCGGCCGGCGCGCATCAGTGGGTCGCGAAGGACGCCGGTGAAGTGATTCCCGATGCGTTCGACGCGTCGAAGAAGCATCGCCCGACGATGCTGACGACCGACCTGTCGCTGCGTTTCGACCCGGCCTACGAAAAGATCTCGCGCCGTTTCTACGAGAACCCGGCCGAGTTCGCCGATGCGTTCGCGCGCGCCTGGTTCAAGCTCACGCACCGCGACATGGGCCCGCGCTCCCGTTATCTCGGCCCGGAAGTGCCGGCGGAACACCTGCTGTGGCAGGACCCGATCCCGGCAGTCGATCACCCGCTGATCGACGACGCCGACGTTGCCGCGCTGAAGGCGAAGGTGCTGGCGACGGGCCTGTCGGTGTCGCAGCTCGTGTCGACGGCATGGGCGTCGGCCGCGACGTTCCGCGGATCGGACAAGCGCGGCGGCGCGAACGGTGCGCGCATCCGCCTCGCCCCGCAGAAGGACTGGGAAGTGAACCGTCCGGCTGAACTCGCGAAGGTGCTCGCGACGCTCGAAGGCGTGCAGAGGGCGTTCAACGATGCGCAGACGGGCGGCAAGAAGGTGTCGCTCGCCGACCTGATCGTGCTGGCCGGTGCGGCCGGCGTCGAGCAGGCCGCGAAGAACGCGGGCGTCGCGGTGACGGTGCCGTTCGCACCGGGCCGTGCGGATGCATCGCAGGAAGAGACCGATATCGAAGCGATGGCCGTGCTCGAACCGGTGGCTGACGGGTTCCGCAACTACCTGAAGAGCGCGTACAAGACGCCGGCCGAGGCGCTGCTGGTCGACAAGGCGCAACTGCTGACGCTGAACGCGCCCGAGATGACGGTGCTCGTCGGTGGCCTGCGCGTGCTCGGTGCGAACGCCGGCGAGGCGAAGCACGGCGTGTTCACCGACCGTCCGGAAGCGCTGACGAACGACTTCTTCGTGAACCTGCTCGACATGGGCACGGAATGGAAGCCGGTGTCGGCCGCGAACGACGTGTTCGAAGGGCGCGATCGCGCGACGGGCAAGGTGAAGTGGACCGGCACGCGCGTCGACCTGATCTTTGGCTCGCATGCGCAGCTGCGTGCGCTGGCCGAGGTGTACGGCAGCGCGGATGCGAAGGAGAAGTTCGCGCGCGACTTCGTCGCGGCCTGGAACAAGGTGATGAACCTCGACCGCTTCGACCTCGCGTGAGCGTTGCCGTGCAGTAGCACGGTGAGGCAGTAACGGGAAACGGCCGGTCGTCCGGCCGGCCGTTTCGTCCCGATCCTGGATTTCATTGAAGGAGTGACGATCATGACGCAAATGATGCTGAACATGCGCGCCGCACTGGCGGCACCGAAGGTGCGGGCGCCGGCCGAGATCGCGCGGTACGTAGTCGGATTCGCGATCGTCGTCGGCGGTGCGGCCGAACTGGTGTCGCAGGCGCTGCACGCGATCGCCGCCGCCTGAGCGCGGCGGATCGCACGCCACGCTGCAGTGGCGAGCCATACGGGTGGTGCGGTGTCTGCATGCAGGGCAACAGATTCGCGTGAATTGCTCCGGTTCGTTGAGTGAGGAGTCCGCAACATGCCCACGAAGACCCACGATCGATCCAGATCTACCCGGTTAACGGTGCACTGACGATATTGCTTGCACCATCCGGACGCCACATTGGCGTTGATGTCGTGCCGGCGCGCAACAATCGACACCGACATGCCGGGCGCCAACGTCTCCCTGATCACATCCTGCTTGAATGCCTGCGCGTACGTCCGATGGGGATGGGCACGATTCCCTGCGTTCGACATGGCTGACTGGTTACCGACCGACGCGTTGACGCCGGGAAGGGCCCGCAACGCCGGCGCCTCCGAGGTGCATCCGCTCGACGTGCTGCCTGGTTCGTCGATCGAACGGGAGCCGCGTCGATCGGTCGGCGATTTTGCCGCGACGGTGATTCTCAAGCGGCGCTGGCAACGCAGCGGTTTCGCGGACGCCGGCGATCGTCATCCCCGCGCGCACGACGCTGCGTGACAAGGCCGAGCCGTCAGCAAGCGGTGTCGGATATATTCGGCAGGTTCTCCATCATCCAGGTAGCCATTCAATGGAATCACGACGCAAGGCAGTGGGTGTGGTCGCGCCTGCGGGTGTGCCCGATCCGGAAGGCATCGCGCGTGGCATTGCGCTCGTCGAAAGTTGGGGCTTCGAGGTCAGGGCCGGCGCGCATCTTGGCAGCCGGTACCGCTATTTCGCCGGGACCGCCGAGGAACGCGCGGACGACCTGCGGCGCACCCTGATGGATCCGTCGATCGAGATCGTGTGGCTCGCGCGGGGGGGATTCGGTTGCGCGCATTTGCTTGAGCACTTGCCCGACGAGATCGCAACGCCAAAGACGATCATCGGCTTTTCCGACGCTACGTCACTGTTCTGCGCACTCGCGGATCGGCCCGGCGTGCGTTTGCTGCATGGCCCGACATTTCACAGTCTGGCGACCAAGGTCGACGACGCGACGCGCGCCGACATTCGCGCTGTGCTGACCGGCAACGAACGCGCCGCGCTGAGTCTGCGGCATTTGTCCGGCGCCCCTGGTGCAGTGCGGGGACGTCTGTGCGGCGGCAACGTGACGGTACTCGCGAGCGTCGCGGGTACGCGCTGGTCGCTTCGCTCACGCGACGCGATCGTACTGCTGGAGGACGTGACGGAGTTGGGCTACCGGCTCGACCGCAGCCTGACGCAGCTGCGTCTGAGCGGCGCGTTCGACGGCGCCCGTGCGTTCGTGCTCGGGCAATTCACACGCTGCCCGATCCCGGACGGCGCGGATTTCACGCTCGAGCAGATGCTTGTCGACGTGCTGGGCGGCTTCGGCCTGCCGATCTACTCGGGTCTGCCGATCGGACATGAACACCGCAACATCACCTGGCAATACGGCAGCCAGGCTGTCATCGAGAACGGCGCGATCCGGTTCGGCGCGTAGCCTCGAATCCGGAAGGACAGGAACGCGTACCTTCGGCGATTTCGCGAAACTGTCGTCGGTGCCGGAAGCGAAGGGCGTGCCGGCGGCGGAAGACATGATCCGCCCGCTCGTCGAAGGGCACGAGGCCGTCGTGCGAACCCGCGCGCGAATCTTCCCGATCGCCGACTCGGCGAGCGACGAGCCGACCGCCGACCTGCTGACGCAGCGCCTGCAGACGCATGAAAAAACCGCGTGGATGCTGCGCTCGCTGCTCGCGTAAGTGCGGTGCGGCCGGGGAGGGCGCGCTGACTCGCCCGATCCGGAGTGATCGAATCCGTCCCTTGATTGACGCAAATCGTGGCCCGGCCCAGCGCAGCGGGCCCGGGTGGCCCGGGCGCGCCGGGCGGCTGCCGCCGCGGGCCGCCCCGACATGACGCGAAGCACCGCTCGGCTCTAAAATGCCGGGGTTATCTTCCCGGTGCCTCGCCATGCTTGCCCGCTTTCCCCTGTATCTGCGGCTCGTCCGGATGGACAAGCCGATCGGCAGCCTGCTGCTGCTGTGGCCGACGCTCAACGCGCTGTGGATCGCGTCCGACGGCCATCCGCGCTGGCCGCTGCTCGTGATCTTCTCGCTTGGCACGCTGCTGATGCGCTCGGCCGGCTGCGCGATGAACGACTACGCCGACCGCGATTTCGACCGCCACGTGAAGCGCACGGCCGACCGGCCGCTGACGTCGGGCAAGATCCGTGCGTGGGAAGCCGTTGCGATCGCCGTCGGGCTCGCATTCATCTCGTTCCTGCTGATCCTGCCGCTCAACACGCTGACGAAGGAGCTGTCCGTCGTCGCGCTGTTCGTCGCGGGTTCGTATCCGTTCATGAAGCGTTTCTTCGCGATTCCGCAGGCGTATCTCGGGATCGCGTTCGGCTTCGGCATTCCGATGGCGTTCGCGGCCGTGCAGGACACGGTGCCGACGATCGCGTGGGTGATGCTGGTCGCGAACATTTTCTGGTCGGTCGCGTACGACACCGAATACGCGATGGTCGATCGCGACGACGACATCAAGATCGGGATCCGCACGTCGGCGCTGACGTTCGGCCGCTTCGACGTCGCGGCCGTGATGGCGTGCTATGCGGCGACGCTCGGCATCTACGTGTGGATCGGCGTGACGCTCGGCTTCGGCCTCGCGTACTGGGCCGGCTGGGCGGCGGCGGTCGGCTGCGCGCTGTATCACTACACGCTGATCAAGGGCCGCGAGCGGATGCCGTGCTTCGCCGCGTTCCGGCACAACAACTGGCTCGGCGGCGTGCTGTTCGCGGGGATTGCCGCGCATTACCTGCTGGCGGGTCCGGCGGCCAACTGAAGCGGCCGCGCGTCGGCGCGCGATGCGCGATGCCAACAAAAAAGCGGCCGAGGCCGCTTTTTTGTTGCCGGTGCCGGAGGGGAGGCCCCGGGGCGGGCGCGGCGCTTACGCGCGACCGAGTTCGTCGCCCATTTCCTTCGCACGCGCTTCGGCCGCGAGCGCGCCGCGCACGATCGCGTCCTTCACGCCCTGCGCGTCGAACGATGCGAGCGCAGCGGCCGTCGTGCCGCCCTTCGACGTCACGCGCTCGCGCAGCACGCTTGCCGGCTCGCCCGATTGCGCGGCGAGTTGGGCGGCGCCCGTGAACGTCGCGACCGCGAGCGCGCGGCCCTGTTCGTCGTTCATGCCGAGCTGGCGCGCGGCTTCCTGCAGCGCTTCGATGAAATAGAACACGTACGCGGGGCCGCTGCCCGAAATGGCCGTGACGGCATCGAGCTTCGACTCGTCGTCGAACCACACGATCTCGCCGACCGCGCCGAGCACGTTCGACGCGAGTTCGCGGCCCGCCGCATCGACGCCCGGCAGTGCGGCGAGGCCCGTCACGCCCATGCCGACGAGCGCGGGCGTGTTCGGCATCGTGCGCACGACGCGTGCGTAGTCGCTGAGCCAGCGCGCGAGATCGCTGCCGCGGATGCCGGCCGCGATGCTGATCACGAGCTGTGTCTTCAGGTGCGGCGCGAGCGCCTGCGCGACGTCCTTCAGCACCTGCGGCTTCACCGCGAGCACGATCGCGTCGTAGTCGGCGAGCGTTGCGTCGACGGCCGCGCCGGTGCGGATGCCGAATTGCTGCGCGGCGCGTGCGCGCACCTCTTCGTTGACGTCGATGGCGTACAGGCCTTCAGCGGCGACGCCGCGCTTGATCAGGCCGCCGATCAGGGCCGCGGCCATGTTGCCGCCGCCGATGAATGCGATTTTCATGGTGTTCGATTGAGCGAGTGAGTGAACGGGAGGGCGGAAAGGGCGCGGCGTTCAGTGCGAGTAATCGCGCGCGCCGAAGATCGCGGTGCCGACGCGCACGATCGTCGCGCCTTCGAGCACGGCCGCGTCGAGATCGGCGGACATGCCCATCGACAGCGTGTCGAGCGGCAGGCCGTCGGCGCGCAACGCGTCGAACAGCGTGCGCAGCGCGCGATGCGGCACGCGTTGCGCGTCGGTGTCGCCGGCCGGTTCGGGAATCGCCATCAGGCCGCGCAGCCGCAGCGACGGCAGCGCGGCGACCGCGCGCGCGACCTCGGCCACGTCGGCCGGTGCGACGCCGCTCTTCGACGCCTCGCCGCTGATGTTCACCTGCACGCACACGTTGAGCGGCGGCAGGTGCGCGGGGCGCTGTTCCGACAGGCGCTGCGCGATCTTCAGCCGGTCGACCGAATGGACCCAGTCGAAGCGTTCGGCAACCGGGCGCGTCTTGTTCGATTGCAGCGGCCCGATGAAATGCCATTCGAGGCTCGCGCGCAGGTCGGCGAGCGCGTCGATCTTGTCGATCGATTCCTGCACGTAGTTTTCGCCGAATGCGCGCTGCCCGGCCGCATGCGCGGCGCGCACGTCGGCGGCGGGAAACGTCTTCGAGACGGCGAGCAGCGATACGGTGGCGGGATCGCGGCCGGCCGCGCGGGCGGCGTCGGCGATGCGGCGATGAACGGATTCGAGGCGGGCGGCGAGATCGGACATGACGGGCACGAAAGCAGGCACGGAAGCGGGCATGTAGCGGATGCGCCGCGGCACGCGGCGCATCGATCCGCCCATTATACGGACGCCGGGCGCGAGGCCCAGGGCCCGCCCGTCATTCGTATGAACAGGCCCTAGCCATACAGCAGGTGCTCGACGAGCTGGATCCAGTGGGCCACCGGAATCTGCGTGCCGCTCTGCAGGTGCGCGATGCAGCCGACGTTGCCGGAGACGATCATCTGCGGCTCGAGCGCCTGCAGCTTCAGCAGCTTCTGCTTGCGCAACCGGTACGACAGCGACGGCTGCGTCAGCGAATAGGTGCCGGCCGAGCCGCAGCACAGATGGCTGTCCGCCGGCAGCCGCACGTCGATGCCGAGGGTCTCGAGCAGGCGTTCGACCTTGCCGCGCGACTGCTGGCCGTGCTGCAGCGTGCACGGCGGGTGGTACGCGACCGTATGGACCGCACGGCGGCGCGCGAGCGTCGCGAGCTCGGCCTCGAACGCGAGCAGCACGTCGGAGATGTCGCGCGTCAGCGACACGATGCGCTGCGCCTTCTCGGCGTAGGCCGGGTCGTCGCGCAGCAGGTGCGCGTATTCGAGCACCGTTGCGCCGCAGCCCGACGCGTTCATCACGATCGCCTCGACACCCTGTTCGACATGGGGCCACCACGCGTCGATGTTGCGGCGCGCGTCGTCGAGCGCTTCGTCGTGATAGTTCAGGTGCAGGCGGATCGCGCCGCAGCAGCCGGCATCGGGCGCGACGACGGTCTCGATGCCGAGCGCGTCGAGCACGCGCGCGGTCGCGATATTGATGTTCGGCAGCATCGACGGCTGCACGCAGCCGCCGAGCATCAGCATCTTGCGCGTATGCGTCAGGTGCGGCCATTCGAGCAGCCGCGTGCGCGGCGGCACCTTGTCGCGCAGCCGCTTCGGCAGCAGCGGACGGACGTGCTGGCCGAGCCGCATCACCGGCGAGAACAGCGCGGCGTTCGGCACGAGGCTCGCGAGCACGCGGCGCACGAGACGCTGCTGCACGGGGCGCTGAACCTGTGCCTCGACGTGCTTGCGGCCGATCTCGACGAGCCGGCCGTACTGGACGCCGGACGGGCAGGTCGTCTCGCAACTGCGGCACGTGAGGCAGCGGTCGAGGTGCTGCTGCGTGCTGCGCGTGACGGGTGCACCTTCGACCATCTGCTTGATCAGGTAGATGCGGCCGCGCGGGCCGTCGAGTTCGTCGCCGAGCAACTGGTAGGTCGGGCAGGTCGCGGTGCAGAACCCGCAATGCACGCACTTGCGCAATATCGCGTCGGCTTCGTCGCCGTCGGGCGTATTGCGGATGAAATCGGCGAGGTTCGTCTGCATCTCAGAGATCCGGATAGAGCCGGCCGCGGTTGAAGATGCGCGCGGGATCGAACGCGGCTTTCAACCCGCGGTGGATTTTCATCATCGGGGCGGGGAGCGGCGTGAACACGCCCGCGCTGCGGTCGTACGCGTCGCCCGCGCGGAACAGCGTCGCGTGGCCGCCGGCCTGCTTGGCGCTCATCCGCACGGTCTGCGCATCGGCGTCGGTGATCCACCAGCGCTGCGCGCCGCCCCATTCCATCAACTGGGTGCCGGGCAGGTGCATCGGTTCGGTGATCGACGGCAGCGCGAGACGCCACAGCGCATAGCCGGGCGGGATGCCGTGGAAGAACGGGTCGGTATGCTCGCGCAGGCCGGCCCAGAAGCGCTCGGCCTCGACCGCGTCGACGACTTCGCCGCCGAGCAGCGTCTTCGCGGATTTCACGGCCGCTTCGGCGCCCGACAGGCGCAGGACGAGCGTGCCGTTGCGCCACCCGCTCGCGCTGACGGGCAGCGGATGGCCGCCCCATTCGTTGAGCTTGCGCACCGCGTCGGTCGCGGTCATCTCGAACTTCAGCGTGACTTCGGCGACGGGCATCGGCAGCACCTTGAGCGACAGGTCGAGCATCAGCCCGAGCGTTCCGAGCGCGCCGGCCATCAGCCGCGACACGTCGTAGCCGGCGACGTTCTTCACGACCTGCCCGCCGAAGCGCAGCACTTCGCCGCGGCCGTTCATCAGCGTGACGCCGAGCATGAAATCGCGCG
>NZ_LDVA01000182.1:0-20442 GCF_050768715.1 Burkholderia sp. ZZQ-2
ACAGGCGCGCCGCATAGCCGAGCGCCGCGAGCGTCGCGCGCACCTGTCGGCACAGCGACGGCAGGCCGCCGAACAGGCGCAGGCTCGGGCCGACGTCGACGATCAGCGTGGCTTCGTCGTCGAGCGCGACGCACGGCGAAAAGCGCAGCAACGCGAGCGCGACCGCGCGCAGCGCATCGGCCTCGCGCGCGGGGTCGCGTTCGACGAGCCGCGTGTGCGGCGCGAGCGTGAGCACGCCGCCGCGCTTCATGCCCGCGCGCACGCCCTGCCGGCGCGCGGGCGCATCGGCGATCAGCACGACACCCTGCTCGAGCACCGCGCAGCCTGCTTCGTCCACTTCGTCCGCTTCGTCTACGCGTTGCGCCGCGCCGTCAGACGGCGGCGGGGCGCACACGTCGAGCGGCAGGCGCGGCAGATGGATGCCGAGCAAGACGCGCATAGCGGCTCTCCACGATGGGCGACGGCAGGTCGAGCACGAGCGGCTCGCCGCGTGCGGGGCCGCGACGCTTGACGATGTCGAGCGACACGCCGCCCGGCACCGGATACAGCGCGACACGCAGCACGGCCGGCGACGGTTGCCGCGCGGCCGACAGCGGACGCAGCATCACGAACAGCGTGTCGCCCGTGCGCGCGGCCGCGAGATGCAGGCGCCGCAGCGCATCGGGCCGCGCATCCTGCCAGAGCAGCAGCGCGCCGCAGCACCCCGTCTTGAGCGCCTGCTCGGCGGCCCACAGCGCATCGGTGCGGCTGCCGGCGCGCAGCCACAGCAGCGCGTCGGACGGTACGCCGAGGCTGGAGAGCGCGGTTGCATGCGGCGCTTGAGGCGGCGCGACGAGCGCAAGCGGACGGCGCGCGCTGACGGTGCGTGCGAGCGCGGGCGCGAGCAGCCGCATCTCGCCGCAGCCCGGCTGTGCGGCCAGCAGTTCGACGAGCCCGCCGACCGGCCAGCCGCCGCCCGGCAACTCGGCCGACAGCGGGGCGAAGCCGGTATCAATCGTGCGCGGGCCGCCGCGCGCGAGCTGGGAACCGCGCCACAGCGACGGATGAAGGGATTCGGGAGAAATGGAGGATGCGAGCATGACGCCACCCACAACTGTATGGATATACAGTATATGGCAATGCGCTCGCGTCGCACAGCACCGGCGCGAAACCGGTTTTCGTCAGAGGAAAAACGACGGGAAAGCCGGCGCGGCCGTCATGTTACGCCGCACCGGAGCGGGTATGGCCGGATCGTACCGCCCGAACGCGCGCCACCGCCAACCGGGCCGAATTGCCGACCCGCCGCGCCACCCCAATTCGTCGGGCTGATTCGTCGAGCCGACTTTGTCGACCCGACCCGACTCGCCGGGCCGGCACGCCAACCCTCACGCGAACCGGCACGATGCAACACCCCGCGCCGCGCCGGCCCGCCAGCCGCCCGTCAGCCGAGCAGCAGCGCGTCGTCGTCGAGCTGCTCGTGACGCACCTTCTCGAACATCTGCAGCAGGTCCGGCACGTCGAGCCCCTTGCGCGCGTCGCCCGACACGTCGAGCACGACCTGCCCCTGGTGCAGCATCACCGTGCGGTCGCCGTAGTCGAGCGCCTGCCGCATGCTGTGCGTGACCATCATCGTCGTCAGCCTGCTCTCGGCGACGATGCGCGCGGTCAGCTCCAGCACGAACGCGGCCGTCTTCGGGTCGAGCGCGGCCGTGTGCTCGTCGAGCAGCAGGATCCGCGACGGCCGCAGCGACGCCATCAACAGGCTCACCGCCTGCCGCTGGCCGCCCGACAGCAGACCGATCCGGTCGGTCAACCGGTTTTCCAGCCCGAGGTTCAGCAGCCGCAGCTTGTCGCGGAACAGCTCGCGCGACGGCCGGTCGAGCGCCGCGCGAAAGCCGCGCCGCGCGCCGCGCGCCATCGCGAGCGCCATGTTCTCCTCGATCGTCAGCGCCTCGCAGGTGCCGGCCATCGGATCCTGGAACACGCGCGCGACGAGGTGCGCGCGATCCCACGCGGCCTTGCGCGTGACGTCCGTGCCGTCGATCGAGATGCGTCCCGCATCGACGGCCTGGTCGCCGCTGATCGCATTGAGGAAGGTCGATTTGCCGGCGCCGTTCGAGCCGATCACCGCGACGAACTGGCCGTCGGGAATCTCGAGCGACAGCCCGCGCAGCGCGCGCGTCTCGATCGGCGTGCCGGGATTGAACGTCAGTTTCAGGTCTTGTGCGGACAGCATGTCAGGCCCCTCCGTTCTTGCGCGCGAACAGCTTCTTGCGCGTTGCCGGCAGCACCAGCGCGATCGTGACGAGCGCGGCCGTCACGAGGTTCAGGTCCTGCGCCTTCAGCCCGATGAATTCGCTGTTCAGCGCAAGCGCGATGAAGAAGCGGTAGACGATCGCGCCGAGCACGACGGCGAGCGTCGTCAGCACGAGCCGGCGCGCCGGCAGCAGCGTCTCGCCGATGATCACCGCGGCCAGCCCGATCACGATCGTGCCGATCCCCATCGAGATGTCCGCGCCGCCCTGCGTCTGCGCGAACAACGCACCGGCGAGCGCGACGAGCGCGTTCGACAGCGCCATCCCGGCGAGCGTCGCGCGGCCGGTCGCGATGCCCTGCGCGCGCGCCATCCGCGGGTTCGCGCCGGTCGCGCGCATCGCGAGGCCGAGTTGCGACGAGAAGAACCAGTCGAGGCCAAGCTTCGCGACCACGACGACGATCGCGAGCAGCGCGGGGCGCAGCACGTAATCGGGCATCCAGTCGGGCTGCAGCACGGTGAAGACGGTCGGCTCGGTGATGAGCGGCACGTTCGGCCGGCCCATGATCCGCAGGTTCACCGAATAGAGCGCGATCATCATCAGGATGCTGGCGAGCAGGTCCATGATCTTCAGGCGCACGTTGAGCCAGCCGGTGATGAAGCCGGCCGCCGCGCCCGCGACGATCGCGATGCAGGTCGAGCTGAACGGGTCGTAGCCGGCGGAGATCAGCGTCGCGGCGACGGCGCCGCCGAGCGGAAAGCTGCCGTCGACGGTGAGGTCGGGGAAGTTGAGGATGCGAAACGAGATCAGCACCCCGAGGGCGACGAGGCTGAAGATCAGGCCGATCTCCAGGGCGCCCAGAAACGAGAACAGAGACATGGTGGGGAAATCCTGTTGCTTCCCGGCCGGACGTGTACGGCCGGGCGAAGCGAACGGGCGGCCCCGGGTGGGAGCCGCCCGTCCGGCGGTGTCGTTCAGGCCCGGATCGGGCCTGCAGGCGCGGCGGTCGGGCCGCGGCTTACTTGATGACCGTCTTCGCGTCCTTGAGCAGATCCGGCGCGAGCGTCACGCCCTGCTTCGCGGCCGCACCCGTGTTCGCGAACAGCTCGAGGTTGCTGCTCGTTTCCGACGCGATCGCGCCCGGTTTCTCGCCCTTCAGGATGCGCGCGACGACCTTGCCCGTCTGGCGGCCGAGGTCGCCGTAGTTGATGCCGAGCGCCGCGATGCCGCCGCGCTTCACGCTGTCGGTGTCGCCGGCGACGAGCGGGATCTTCGCTTCGTTCGCGACCTTCACGAGCGCTTCGTACGCGGACACGACGTTGTTGTCGGTGTTCGTGTAGATCACGTCGACCTTGCCGATCAGGCTTTTCGCGGCCGGGCCGATGTCGACGGTGCGCGGCGCGGCCGCCTCCTTCAGCGTCATCCCCTGCTTCGCGAGGATTTCCTTCAGCTCCTTCACGACGACGACCGAATTCGCCTCGCCCGGGTTGTAGACCATGCCGACCGTCTTAGCGTTGGGCACGACGCGCTTGATCAGCGCGACCTGGCGATCGAGCGGCAGCTTGTCGGACACGCCCGTCACGTTGGTGCCCGACGGGCCCCAGCCCTTCACGAGCTGCGCGGCGACCGGATCGGTCACGCCCGAATAGACGACCGGCACGCTCTTCGTCGACGCGACCACCGCCTGCGCGGCCGGCGTCGCGATCGCGACGATCACGTCGGGCTGGTCGCCGACGAACTTGCGCGCGATCTGCGCGGCCGTGCCCGTGTTGCCCTGCGCGCTCTGGTATTCCCACTTGAGCTTGTCGTCGCCGTAGCCTTCCGCCTTCAGCTCGGCGCGCACGCCGTCGCGGATCGCATCGAGCGCCGGGTGGTCGACGATCGACAGCACCTTGACGGTCTGTGCATGCGCGGCACCGGCCAGCGCGAACGCGGCCACGCCGGCCGTGATCGAACGGATCGCGAAAGTCTTGAAACGCTTCATGGGTGTGTCTCCCCCGTATTGTGTCGGTTCTGGATGATGGATTCCCGCCGCCGTCATGCGGGCGCCGCCACGCGTGCGACGCGGTGGCGGCCGGCCCGTGCGCGCCCCGGGAAGGCGTGCAGCGGCGAACGCACGAGGATACCATTTCCGCAGACCACCGCCTGACTCCGAGCTTTCTTGAAGAGGCCGGGCCGCGGCGCCCGCCGGGGCGCCGCCACCGCCCGCGAAGCCCGGCCGGTGGCGGTTTCGGCCGGCCCCGGCGCAACGCGTCAGCCGTGCTCGCGGCTTTACGTTATGCTGTCGGCCGACCCAGTCCACGCCATCGGAGGCGACATGAAACGGGGGATCCGAGCCATCGCATTCGCGGCTGTCGCGCTGGCGTTGCCGGGGGCGGCGTTCGCGCTGACCGACGGCAGCGCGCAATACGACGACTGCATGCTCAATGCGCTGCGCGAGAGCCGCAACGGTGCGGCGGCCCAGTTGATCCAGCGCTCGTGCGACGCGCTGTACCGCAACAACGCGATGCTGCTGCCGCGCGAGCGGCGCTTTCACGAGTGCGTCGTGCAGTCGCTGCCGGGCGTGCGCGACAACTATGCGATCCAGCAGATCATGTCGATCTGCTCGCGGCGCGGCGAGATGTGAGACGGCGCCCAACGCGGCATCCTGCGGCCCCCGACCGGCCGCGCCAATGAAAAAGGGCCTGCGCGATGCAGGCCCTTTCGTTCAGCGGTCCGGCCGGTGTGCGGCGTTCAGAACGACGCGACCATCGAGCCCTTGAACTGCTTCTTGATGAATTCCCGCACTTCCTGCGACTGGTACGCCTTGACCAGCTTCTTCACCCACGGCTGGTCCTTGTCCTTCGCGCGCACGGCGATCAGGTTCGCGTACGGGCTCGTCAGCGATTCGAGCGCGATCGCGTCCTTGGTCGGCTGCAGGTTCGCGGCAAGCGCGTAGTTCGTGTTGATCACGGCCGCGTCGACATCCGACAGCACGCGCGGCAGTTGCGCGGCGTCGAGTTCGGAGATCTTCAGCTTCTTCGGGTTCTCGGCGATGTCGAGCACCGTCGCGTTGTTGCCGCCCGTGCCGGCGCCCGCCTTCAGCTTGATCACGCCTTGCGTCTGCAGCAGCAGCAGCGCGCGGTTCTCGTTCGACGGATCGTTCGGCACCGCGAGCTTCGCGCCTTGCGGCAGGTCCTTCAGCGTCTTGAACTTCTTCGAGTACACGCCGATCGGCGAGATGTAGGTCAGGCCCGCGCTGACGATCTTGTAGCCGCGCTGCTTCACCTGGCTGTCGAGGTAGGGCTGGTGCTGGAAGCTGTTCGCGTCGAGGTCGCCCGAATCGAGCGCCGCGTTCGGCTGCACGTAGTCGTTGAACTCGATGACCTTCACGTTCAGGCCTTCCTTCTCCTTCGCGACCTTCTGCACGAGCTGCCACACTTCCGCATCCGGGCCGGCCACCGTGCCGACCTTGATCACCTTGTCTTCGGCGTGCACGCCTGCCGACAGCGTCAGCGCTGCACCGGTGGCCAGCACGGAAAATACCTTCAGGAGACTGCGACGCTTCATCTGTTTCTCGCTTTCTTGCTTACTGGAAATGGGGCGCGATACGGGTATGCCCCGACTCGCAGGAAGGGGCAAATGGTGTCACAGGATCGGCGGGAAGTGAAATACATCCCGCTCATATGGGTATGCACCGCAGCGGTGCCGGCGGAGGCCGCGCGACTCGGCCGTTAGTTGCGTTTGAGCGACATGCGCGTCAGCCGGCACGCGTCACGCCACCGACGCATGGTCGGCCGCCTTCGTGCCGAATGCAGGTTCGCACGTCTGCCCGCCGGCCCGGCGCGGCGACAGGCCGTCTGCATCGGCGACCCGGAACGCGCCGACCGCATCGCGCAGCCGCGCGGCCTGTTCCTGCAGCGACGCGGCAGCCGCCGCCGCTTCCTCGACGAGCGCCGCGTTCTGCTGCGTCACCTGATCCATCTGCGTGACCGCGCGCCCGACCTGCGTGATGCCGCTCGCCTGCTCCTCGGACGCGGCCGCGATCTCGCCCATGATGTCGGTCACGCGCGCGACGGCCTGGAGGATCTCGCCCATCGTCGTGCCGGCCTGGCCGACCAGCGTCGAGCCGTTGCGCACGCGCTCGACCGAATCGACGATCAGCTCGCGGATCTCCTTCGCGGCCGTCGCGCTGCGCTGCGCGAGCGAGCGCACTTCGCCCGCGACCACCGCGAAGCCGCGGCCCTGCTCGCCCGCGCGGGCCGCTTCGACCGCCGCGTTCAGCGCGAGGATGTTGGTCTGGAACGCGATGCCCTCGATCACGCCGATGATGTCGGCGATCTTGCGCGAGCTGTCGTCGATCTCGCCCATCGTGCCGATCACGCGGTTCACGACGTCGCTCCCCGTGCGCGCGATCTCCGATGCGTTGTTCGCAAGCCCGCTCGCCTGTCGCGCGTTGTCGGCGTTCTGCTTCACCGTCGCGGTCAGCTGCTCCATGCTCGCGGCGGTTTCCTCCAGCGACGCGGCCTGCTCCTCGGTGCGCTGCGACAGGTCGTCGTTGCCGGCCGAGATCTGGCGGCTCGCCGACGCGATCGATCCGGCCGACTGGCGAATCCCGCCGATCGTCGCCTGCAGGCGGGCCTGCATGTCGTGCATCGCGGCCATCATGCTCGTACGGTCGCCCGCGCGCACGGGCACCGGCTGCGTCAGGTCGCCCTGCGCGATGCGCGCCGCGAGCGCGGCCGCTTCGTCGGGCTCGCCGCCGAGGCTGCCGCGCACGTTGCGGATGATCACCAGCATCGCCGCGCTGATCACGAAGCCGATCACGAACACGACCGCGAGGTGGCCGAGCAGCGTCCGGTAATAGATGGTGTCGATGTCCTTCAGGAAGACACCGCTCGAGATGTTCCAGTCCCACGGCGTGAAGCGCGTGACGTAGCTGATCTTCGGCGCGGCGGTTTCGCTGTGCGGCAGGCGCCCGCGGTACTCGGCGAAGCCGCTGCCGGTTTCCTTCGCGGCGTTCAGGATCGTGACGAACAGCGGCTTGCCGTCCGGGTCGAGATAGTCGCCGACCTGCGTGCCGACCAGCTTCGGCAGCGTCGGATGCATCAGCACGACCGGCTTCGAGTCCATCACGAACACGTAGCCCGAATCGCCATAGCGCATCGCGGCCAGGCTCGCGAGCGCGTCGCGCTTCGCGTCGGCCTCGGGCAGCGTGCCGCCCTGCGCAAGTGCGTGATACGCCTTCACGATGCCGGCCGCCGAGTCGACGAGATTCACGATGCCTGCCTTGCGTTCGGCGAGCATCGTCGCGCGCGTCTCGTATGCGCTCCATGCGCCGACGCCCAGAAGACCGATCCATACCAGCGCAAGCGCGAGCCACAGCTTGCGGTTCAAACTCATTCTGCTCATCTGCGTGCCTTTGTCGATGTCGATGCGCACGCTGCGCGCGAACGGCCCGCCCCGCGCAAACGCTTGCCTTTTTATTTACGGCACCGAGGCTTACAACTTGAATACGCGCGGGTGCGGCAAACCGCCGGTCGGTCGGCCGCCCGCGGCGCGACAGCCCGCATCCGCTGTGCTAAAAAGACCGGCTGGCCGGCACACGAGGAGCCGGCACCATTCCGGGGGCCATCCATGTACGTCATCGACATCCACTACACCGCATCGCTCGAACACATCGACGATGCGCTCGAACGCCATCGCGCATTTCTGCAGCCGCAGTTCGACAAGGGCATCTTCATCGCGGCCGGGCCGAAGGTGCCGCGCGAAGGCGGCGTGATCCTCGCGGCCCGCATCGATCGCGACGAACTCGACGCGATCCTGAAGACCGATCCGTTCGTCACCGAGGGGCTCGCCACGTATCGCGTGACGGAATTCCGGATCACGCGTGCCGCATCCGGCTTCAACGTCCCCGCGCTGCCGTAACGCGACATGCGACGCGTGCGCGATGCGCGCGCGCCGACACGCCGCCCGACGGGCGGCGCATGCCAACAACGAGGAGAGAACCAGGGTGACGGCGCGTGGCGGCCGTCACGCGCAACGCCGGGCCGGGCGCCCGGCGGCGGCCGGTCAGTCGACCAGCAGCTTCAGGTCGTGGACCCACGGGCCGGGGCCCTGGCCGTCACGCACGAACAGGCGCAGCTTGCCGTCGCGGTCGAACACGTAGCTCGCGGCGGTGTGATCCATCGTGTAGCTGCCGGGCGTCTTGCCGGGCACCTTCGCGTAGTACACGCGGAAATCCTTCGTGACCTTCTTCAGCGCGGCTTCGTCGGCCGGCCGCAGGCCGATGAACGACGGATCGAACGCGGGCACGTACTGGCCGAGCAGCGCCGGCGTGTCACGCTCCGGGTCGACGGTGACGAACAGCACCTGCACGCGTTTCGCGGCATCGGGCCCGAGCTGCTTCAACGCTTCGGACAGCTCGGCCATCGTCGTCGGGCACACGTCCGGGCAGTGCGTATAGCCGAAGAACATCACGACGGCCTTGCCCTTGAAATCGCCGAGCGTGCGCACCTTGCCGGCCGTATCGGGCAGCGAGAAGTCGCTGCCGAACTGCGTGTTGCCGGTGATGTCGAGATTCTGGAATTTCGGCGCGTTGTCGCATCCGGCGAGCAGCAGCGCTGCCGTGAATGCGCATGCGAGCATCCAGCCTTGGCGCGCGCGGCGCCCGAACCGTGATTGGAGCATTGCGTTCAAACCGTGCGGTTACACGCCGAGCAGCGGGCGTGCATAGTGATCGACGAGCAGCGCGGCAAACAGCAGCGACAGGTAGACGATCGAGTAGCGGAAGGCCTTGCGGGCGAGTTCGTCCGAATAGTCGCGATGGATCTTCCACGCATACGCGAGGAACACCGCGCCGAGCAGCACCGCGCTCGTCAGGTAGACGGCCCCGCTCATCCCGGAGATGAACGGCATCAGCGTGACCGCGAACAGGATCACCGTGTACAGCAGGATGTGCAGCCGCGTGAACTTCTCGCCGTGCGTGACGGGCAGCATCGGCAGCCCCGCGTTCTCGTAATCCTTGCGGCGATACAGCGCGAGCACCCAGAAATGCGGCGGCGTCCACACGAAGATGATCAGCACGAGGATCCACGCGTCGCCCGGCACCGCGCCGGTGACCGCGGCCCACCCGAGCGCCGGCGGCATCGCGCCCGACGCGCCGCCGATCACGATGTTCTGCGGCGTCATCGGCTTGAGCAGCAGCGTGTAGATCACCGCATAACCGACGAAGGTGGCGATCGTCAGCCACATCGTCAGCGGGTTCGTGAACGTATAGAGCGTCCATGCGCCGACGCTGCCGAGCACGGCCGAGAACAGCAGGATCTGCGGCGTCGTGATCTCGCCGCGCGCGGACGGGCGCCACGCGGTACGGCGCATCATCGCGTCGATCTTCTGTTCGACGAGGCAGTTGATCGCGAACGCCGCGCCGGCCAGCAGCCAGATGCCGACCGTACCGCCGATCAGCACGTGCCACGGCACCATGCCCGGCGTCGCGAGGAACATGCCGATCACCGCGCAGAACACCGCGAGCTGCGTGACACGCGGCTTCGTCAGCGCCATGTACTGGGAAAAGCGGCTACCGGGCGATTGGGAGAGGGTGCTTTGCATGGGGGCGGTCACGCCGGGGCGGCGTCGCGCGCAGGCTGCGCGACACGGCCGGGGCGGCTTGAAAGGATGCGAAAGTTTAACATGACGACGAGCAGCAGCAGGATCGCGGCCCCGCCGTTGTGCGCGACGGCGACCGGCAGCGGCCACTGCAGCACGATGTTGGTCAGGCCCGTCACGAACTGCAGCAGGACGACCAGCAGCACACCGTTCGCCGGCCGCCGCAGCGATTCGAAGCGGCGCATCTTCAGCGCGAACGCGACCAGATACGCGACCACGACGAACGCGAACGTGCGGTGCGTCCAGTGGATCGCGACCAGCGCGTCCTGCGTGATCGCGTCGCCGTCCTTCGTCATTCCGAGCGCGCGCCACAGGTGGAAGCCGTGCTGGAAGTCCATCGGCGGAATCCACTGGCCGTTGCAGGTCGGGAAGTCGGTGCATGCGAGCACCGCGTAGTTGGTGCTCACCCAGCCGCCGAGCGCGATCTGCACGACCAGCAGCACGAGCGCCGCGAGCGCGGCCGCGCGATAGCGGCCGGCTTCCGGATCGTACGACGGCAGCGGCGTCTGCCGCGCCGCAAGCCACCCGAGCGTGCCGAGCAGCGTGAGGCCGAGCAGCAGGTGGATCGTGACGATCACCGGCTGCAGCTTCATCGTGACCGTCCACGCGCCGAACGCGCCCTGCACGAGGATCAGCAGCAGCAGGCTCGTCGGCCACCACGGCGACACGTGCAGCGGGCGGCGGCGCAGCCTCGCGGACCACGCGATCACGACCTGCGCGATGATCAGCACGCCGATCGCCATCGCGAAATAGCGGTGGATCATCTCGATCCACGCCTTGGTCATGCTGACGGGGCCCGTCGGCATCGCCTGGTGCGCGGCCGTGATCGCGGCGTGCGCGATGAACGGCGACGACGTGCCGTAGCAGCCGGGCCAGTCAGGGCAGCCGAGCCCCGAGTCGGTCAGCCGCGTGAAGCCGCCGAACATCACGAGGTCGAGCGTCAGGAAGGTGGTGATCCACACCAGCTTGCGAAACTTGTTGTCGTCGGCCTTCACCCACACGTACGACAGCGGCAGCAGTGCGATGCACAGGCCGATCAGGCCGAGTTGCAGTAGATACGACATCGGTTCTTTGCCTCTCGTCTTGCCTTAGCCGATGCTCGACCACTTCAGCAGCTTCGTCACGTCCGACTTGATCTTGCTGGGGTTCGGATCCTTCGGGAAACGCATCATCAGGTTGCCGTTCGGGTCGACCATGTAGAGGTGGTCGCTGTCCTTCGTGCCGGCATCGGCCGGCAGCCATGCTGCCACCGCGGCCGGATCGGCGACGAGCCGGCGCGTGTCGGGGTACGCGTCGAGCACCTTCTGCGGCATCGCGCCCGCATCGCTGCGCAGCCACACCATCGTGATCCGGTGCCGCTCGCCCGCCTGCGTCACGCGGATCTGGCGCATGAAATAGAGCTTCTGCGCGCATGCGTCGTCACACGCGCTGCGGTCGGTCATCACGAACAGCCACACGCCGCGCAGCGACGACAGCGGCACGGTCTTGCCGGTTTCGTCGGTCACCTGCAGATCCGCAGGGATCGGCCGCTGCGGCTCGATCAGCGTGCCGTAGTTCGTCGAGCCGCCCTTCGGCTTGATCACGTAATAGGTGAAGTACGACGCGATCATCGGCGCCGCGCACACGAGACCCAGCAGCACGAGCATCCAGCGGCCGCGCTTGCGGGCCGCCGGCGACATCGGCGCAGCGGCCGAACCCTGACGGGAAGATTGCATGGACAAATCAGACCTCTCGAAACGAACCCGCGGCGCCGGCGCCGCGTCCTGGCATGGCGCTCACGCGCCGGCCGACTTCTTCGCCGCACGCCGCGCGGCGTACAGGCCGAAGCCGAGCGCGGCCGCCGCCATCGCCCACCACTGAAACATGTAACCGTAATTGCGCTCGACGCCGGTCGTCGCCGCCGGCCAGTCGCGCACGAGCTTGTCGCCGTCGTCGCTCGTCTGCTGGATCACGAACGGCTGCAGCGGCAGCCCCGTTTCCTTCGCATACGCGGCGACGTCCAGGTTCTGCCGGATCTTCTGGTGCGCCGCCGACCCGCCTTCGCCGAGCTCGAACGCACGCGACGCGTCGGCGCGCGCGATGCCCACGATCTCGACATCGCCCGCGGGCGTCGCGAACGGCTCGATCGCCGTGCGATCGGCGATATTGCGCGGCAGCCAGCCGCGGTTCACGAGCACGACGCCGCCGCCCGTGAGTTTAAACGGCATCACGACGTAAAAACCCGGCTGGTCGTTATACGGCCGATTGTCGAGGAACACCGCCTGTTCAGGCAGGAAACGGCCCTTCGCCCGCACGCGGTGAAACTCGATCGACGCGAGCGGCATCGGCTGCGCGCCGACGTCGACGGGCGCCGCCTGCTCGTAGCGCTCGATGCTCGCCTGCAGCGCTTCCTTCTGGTGCGCGCGGTCGCGCTGCCAGAAACCGAGACGGATCGTGACCGCGACGACGACGAGAATCAGCAGCGCAGGCAGCCAGCGGATCTTCATCATGCAGCCCGCCCGGCTGGTGCCGGAACGCGAAGTGCGATAATTATCCTCTTCCTTCCGAATTGCCGCCGTCCGGTTCGTGTCATGCACATACTCGTTCCCATCGCCTTCGTCCTCATCATTGCCAGCATGGGCTCGGCGCTCTACTTCATGATGCACGACCGCGGCCACACGAAACGCATGGTCTGGTCGCTCGCCACCCGCGTCGGGCTGTCGGTCTCGCTGTTCCTGCTCATCCTGATCGCGAACTGGATGGGCTGGATCCATTCGACCGGCCTGCCGATCGGGCGTTGATACCGTTGCCGTGGTCGCCGCCGTGACATTTCGCCGCATGGCCGCGCCACCAAGCAAAAGCGCCGCCTGACTGAGTCGCGGCGGCGCCAGGGTGGTGTCGCTCGCAGCCTCGCTGCCGCGCCCACGACACCAATGAAAACGGCCCGCGCATTGCTGCGCGGGCCGTTTTTCCATTTACAGCCAGTAGACGACGACGTACAGGCCGAGCCAGACGACGTCGACGAAGTGCCAGTACCACGCGGCGCCTTCGAATGCGAAGTGGTGATCGGGCTTGAAATGGCCGCGGATCATCCGCACCAGCACCACCGCGAGCATCGTGCCGCCGAGGAACACGTGGAAGCCGTGGAAGCCCGTCAGCAGGAAGAACGTCGAACCGTACACGCCCGAGTTCAGCGTCAGGTTCAGTTCGTTGTACGCGTGGTAGTACTCGAAGCCCTGCAGGAACAGGAAGCAGATACCGAACACGAGCGTCGCGGCCAGCCATGCGATCGCCTTCTTGCGATGGTCGTCACGCAGCGCGTGGTGCGAGATCGTCAGCGTCACGCCCGACGACAGCAGGAACGCGGTGTTCAGCGTCGGGATCGGCCACGGGCCCATCGTCTTGAAGTGACCGGCGAGTGCTGCCGGGCCTTCGTTCGGCCACACGGCGGAGAAATCCGGCCAGATCAGCTTGTAGTCGAGGCTGCCGAGCTGGTGCAGCGCGATTTCACGTGCATAGAACAGCGCGCCGAAGAACGCGCCGAAGAACATGACTTCCGAGAAGATGAACCAGCTCATGCTCCAGCGGTACGACTTGTCGACGTTCTTGCCGTAATGACCGCCTTCCGACTCGGCGATCGCGTCGCCGAACCAGTGATACAGCGTGAAGAGCAACCACAGCAGGCCGAGCAGTGCCGTAAACGGCGCCCAGTCGTGACCGTTGATCCACAGCGCCGCCGATCCGAGCATGACCAGCAGGCCGGTGGCCGCACTGATCGGATGGTGCGACGGATGCGGCACGAAATAGTACGGGGTCTGGTTTTGACCGCTCATGCTTGATTCTCCACTTCTGTCCAATTTGTGTACCGGAAACCGCTCCGGCTTTATTTCTTGCGCGGCGTGACCGCCACCGCTCTTTCCTGCACGCGGCGCCGTGGCGCCGCGCACTGCATTCTTTCGTGGCCGCGCGCCTCAGCCCACGACGGCACGCACGATCAGGATCAGCACGCCGATGAACACACCGGCCGCCAGCAACGCGACAATCAGCACGTGCAGCGGATTCAGCTGCGTCGCGTCGGCCTCCAGGTCGCGCCGCTTGCGCACCCCGAAGAACGACCACAGCACGGCCTTCAGCGCCTGACCGAACGACCCGCCCCGCTTGACCTCCGTCATCGCCCCGCCTCCGTCGTCATGCGTCCGGCTTCGCCGCGCCCTGCGCCGCGGTCTTGCCCGGCGCCGGCGCCGGCGTGGCCGGCGTATTCAGCTCGAAGAACGTGTACGACAGCGTGATCGTCTTCACGTCCTTCGGCAGTTTCGGATCGATCACGAACACCACCGGCATCTTGCGCGATTCGTTCGCGGCCAGCGTCTGCTGCGTAAAGCAAAAGCACTCGATCTTCTTGAAGAACTCCGTCGCCTGCTTCGGCGCGTAGCTCGGAATCGCCTGTGCAACGACCGGCCTGCCCTGCCCGTTCGTCACGTCGTACACGATCGTCGTCAGCTCACCCGGATGCACGTCGAGGCTGTTGTGCTCCGGCTTGAAACCGAGCGGGCCGCGCGCATTCGCGTCGAACTCGACCGACACCGTGCGGCTGGTGTCGACCTGCGAATTCTTCACCTCGCGCTCGCTCACATCGCGCTGCACCAGGTTGTTGATGCCGGTGATCTGGCAGATCGCCCGGTACATCGGGATCAGCGCGAAGCCGAAACCGAACATCAGCCCGGCCACGACGAAGAGCTTCACCAGCATCGAACGATTGAACGCGCGATCGACGGCGCCCTCTTCCGGCTTCGACATACGACAACTTCCTCGCTACTGCGTCTGTTGCTGCATCAGTGAGTGGACAGCCACCACTGCTTGATCACGACACCCACAAAAAAAACGGCGGCGATGACGAGCAGGATGAGGCCGAGCCGCTTGTTGCCCGCGCGGATCTGCTCGGGCGTTCGTCTTTGTTGTGGATTCCGGTTCATCTGAAACTTCGCTGACATTTCAATTCCGCGCCCGCCGCGCCTGCCTGCGCGGCAGGCAACGGCGGAGCGCGGGGTGAAACTTATTCGACGTGCGGCGGTTGCTCGAACGTATGGAAGGGAGCCGGGCTCGGCACCGTCCACTCGAGGCCCGTCGCGCCGTCCCACGGCTTGTCCGACGCCTTTTCCAGCTCGCCGCCGCCACGGTAGGCCGGCAGCGCGACCGCGAACAGGAAGTACACCTGCGCGAGGCCGAAGCCGAATGCGCCGATCGTCGCGACCTGGTTGAAGTCCGTGAACTGCGCCGGGTAGTCCGCATAACGACGCGGCATGCCGGCGAGACCGACGAAGTGCATCGGGAAGAACGTCAGGTTGAAGAAGATCATCGACGACCAGAAGTGGATCTTGCCGCGCGTCTCGTTGTACATCCAGCCCGTCCACTTCGGCGCCCAGTAGTACCAGCCCGAGAACAGCGCGAACAGCGAGCCGGCCACCAGCACGTAGTGGAAGTGCGCCACCACGAAGTAGGTGCCGTGGTACTGGATGTCGAGCGGCGCCATCGCGAGCATCAGGCCCGTGAGACCGCCGAACGTGAACACGAACAGGAAGCCGATCGCGAACAGCATCGGGGTTTCGAAGGTCATCGAGCCGCGCCACATCGTCGCGAGCCAGTTGAACACCTTCACGCCCGTCGGCACCGCGATCAGCATCGTCGCGTACATGAAGAACAGCTGGCCGGTGACCGGCATGCCCGTTGCGAACATGTGGTGCGCCCAGACCATGAACGACAGGATCGCGATCGAAGCCGTCGCGTACACCATCGAGCTATAGCCGAACAGCGTCTTGCGTGCGAACGCCGGGATCACCTGCGACACGATCCCGAACGCCGGCAGAATCATGATGTACACCTCGGGGTGGCCGAAGAACCAGAAGATGTGCTGGTACATCACCGGGTCGCCGCCGCCTGCCGCGTTGAAGAACGACGTGCCGAAGTGACGGTCGAACAGCACCATCGTGATCGCGCCCGCCAGAACCGGCATCACCGCGATCAGCAGGTACGCCGTGATCAGCCACGTCCATGCGAACATCGGCATCTTCATCAGCGTCATGCCCGGTGCGCGCATGTTCAGGATCGTCACGACGATGTTGATCCCGCCCATGATCGACGACGCACCCATGATGTGCACCGCGAAGATCGCGAAGTCCATGCCCGGGCCCATCTGCGTCGACAGCGGCGCGTAGAGCGTCCAGCCGGCGGCCGTCGCGCCGCCCGGCGCGAAGAACGAACCGACCAGCAGCACGGCAGCGACCGGTAGCAGCCAGAAGCTGAAGTTGTTCATCCGCGCGAACGCCATGTCGGATGCGCCGATCTGCAGCGGAATCATCCAGTTCGCGAAGCCGACGAACGCCGGCATGATCGCGCCGAACACCATGATCAGGCCGTGCATCGTCGTGAGTTCGTTGAAGAACTCCGGACGCATGATCTGCAGGCCCGGCTCGAACAGCTCGGCCCGGATGCCGAGGGCCATCACGCCGCCCGACAGGAACATGATGAACGAGAACAGCAGGTACAGCGTACCGATGTCCTTGTGGTTGGTGGCGAACAGCCAGCGCCGCCAGCCGTGCGGCATTTCGTGCGCGTGGTCGTCGTGCGCGTGGTCCGCGGCTACGTCGTGCCCGATGCTAGACATGAGAATCTCCTAATGCGAATACGTCGACTAACTCAGCGACACGTCAAGCCGCCGGCCCGATCTCGACACGCCGGGCTTCCTTCGCGTCCGCCCCGCCCGTGATCGTTTCCGGCTTTTTGAGAATAATGTGGTCTTCCGCCACGCCTGCTGCCTTCAGCGCGTCGCGCACGGCTTGCGCGCGATGCTTCGCCAGTTCGGCGTTCGCGTCGGCCGAGCCCGTCTTGTCGGTAAAGCCCGACAGCGCGAGCTTCGCGTCCGGATGTGCCTTCGCATAGTCGGCCGCAGCGGCGATCGCCGCTTTCGCGTCGGCCGGCAGCACGCTCTTGCCCGTCTCGAAGTAGATCGTCGACAGTGCGGCCGATGCCGACGCTGCCGCCGGCTGTTCGGCTGCGCCCGACGCGGCTTGCGCCGGCGCCGAAGCCGCTTCGGCCGGTGCTGCGGCGCCTGCGGTGTCTTCCGGCATCTTGCCGTTACGCGCGTCGGCCACTTGCTTCGGCTGCAGCAGGTCGTTCTTGTGGTTGCCCCACGAGTTGCGTTCGTACGTGATGACCGAAGCGATGTCGAGATCCGACAGCGACGCCCACGACGGCATCGCGCCCTTGCCGTGCAGCACGCGCTCGACGTGGCCGGCGATCGGGCCGTTCACGATCGGGCTGCCGTCCATGGCCGGGAATGCGCCGAGACCCTTGCCGCTCACCTGGTGGCAGGCCGCGCAGTTCGCCTTGTAGACTTCCTCGCCGTGCGCGACGAGTTCGGCCATCGTGTAGACCTTGTTCGGATCGACTGCGGCGCCGGCCAGCTTGGCTTTCTGCGCGGTGACCCACTTCGCGTAGTCTTCGTCCGACAGGACTTCGACGACGACCGGCATGTACGCGTGTTCCTTGCCGCACAGCTCGGTACAGAAACCGCGGAACGTACCGACCTTGTCGGCCTTGAACCACGTGTCGCGCACGAAGCCGGGGATCGCATCCTGCTTCACGCCGAACGCGGGCACGTACCACGAGTGGACGACGTCGTTCGCGGTCGTGATGATGCGGATCTTCTTGTTGACCGGCACGACGAGCGGGTTGTCGACTTCCTGCAGGTAGGTGTCGGTGATCGGCTTCTTGCCCATCACTTCGTCACGCGGGGTGCTGAGCGTCGACAGGAAGCCGATGCCCTCGCCCGGGCCCTTCACGTAGTCGTAGCCCCACTTCCACTGGTAGCCGGTGACCTTGATCGTGAGATCGGCGTTGGTCGTGTCCTTCATCGCGACGACGGCCTTCGTCGCCGGCAGCGCCATCAGCACGACGATGACGAACGGCACGATCGTCCAGATGATCTCGACGGTCGTGCTTTCATGGAAATTGGCGGCCTTGTGGCCCTTGGATTTGCGGTGCGCGAAGATCGAATAGAACATCACGCCGAACACGCCGACGAAGATCACCGTACACAGGATCAGCATCATCGTGTGGAGATCGTAGAGCTCCTCGGCGATTTTCGTGACCGGCGGCTGAAAGTTGATCTCGTTGACGCGGGGGCCGCCCGGGCTATCACCGACCGCCAGGGCGGCACCGGCAAAGAGCAATCCGCTGCATGCCAGCACGCCCGTGAGGGCTCGCTTGATTGTTTTCATAGCATCCTTACCCAAAATTTCCATTCAAACCCTCCCCCGTCGCAAGCCTCCGGCCCGTTTCCGGCCAGTGCCCGCGCCTCGTCAGCCGCAGCGCCTGAGCGATGCGCGCAGTTCGTCCGCGAACTGCGCACGCTTGTACTGCGCGAGATGCTGCCCGATTACGACGGTCTGCCCGCGCGATACCAGCCGAATCGGATCGCGTGGCGTCGCACCCGGCTCGACCCGCACCCAGCGCGGGTTGAATTCGATCTGCGTGAGCCGCTCCGCATCCATCCGCTCGATCACGAGCCGGTGCGGATACAGCCTGATGCGTTCGTAATCGACCGCATGGCGAGCATAGATCGCAAATGCGACACCCACCGCCAGCAACTCGATTCCGGTGAAGGGCATGACGAGCCAGGCCCCCCGCCACATCAGCAATGTCGCGATCACCAGCGAGAAGCCCGCGAGCGACGCGTAAAACAGCACGAACTGGCGCGGCGACGCCGAACAGTTGCGTTTCATCAGCCAGTCTTCGAGGACCGGCTCGCCGTTCGTCGTCTCCGCCAAAACCCTCGCTGCTTCCATCGCCGCCTCACGCGAATGGCATGCGATGCATGCCTGCATCGGACTCGTCGCCCCGTATTGCGGGGACCCCGGGACGACAAGCTGACGCATTATAGGCGGGTTCAATGGCATCCACAAGCAAGCGGCTATCGCCCCGCAAGCCAAGCGCGACAAGCTTTCCGGCCATTTCAGGCGCCAATTCGACCCCGCTTTGCGCCGCTAATTTCAGACATAACAAAACCCCTCTTTACCGCTCTACCGATTCTTCGGACGCCCCTTTCCGATGTCCTCGATGCGCACGATCCCGTGCCCCTCGGCGGTCGTGCGCGGCACGGCCTTCCACGCGTGGCCGTAGATCACTTCGAACGTCAGGGCGATCGTGCCGTCCGCGCGCCGGCGCGCCTCCAGCGCGTCGCCGAGCGCCGCGCGAAAGCGCCGGGTCGCGCGCTGCGGCGCCTCGCGCTCGAACGGATAGGCGCCCCAGCGGCGCACATCGGCCAGCAGGGAGTCGGGGGTCTTGTAGGTGACGGTCAGCACTTCCTGATCCATCACGGGAATCTCGAAGCCGCTCTCGACGAGCATGTCGCCGAGGTCGTGCATGTCGACGAAATCGATCACGCGCGCGGCGGGCGGCGCAATGCCGAGCGCCGCTTCCGCATCCGCGCAGGCCGCGCGCAGTTCGCGCAGCGTGTCGGGGCCGAGTGTGCTGAACATCAGCAGCCCGTTCACGCGCAGCACGCGCTGCCATTCGGGCAGCACCGTGTCCGGACGCGAATGCCAGTGGAGCGCGAGATTCGACCAGATCAGGTCGAACGCACCGCCCGGGAACGGCAGCGCGGCGAAATCGGCCTGGGCGACGCGGGGGCCGCGCTGGCCCAGCGCACGGCCGAGCGAGGCCGGCAGCCAGCGGCGCCAGCTCGTCTGTTCGACCTCGCGCTGACCGGCTCGCGCGAGCATCGCGCCGGACAGGTCGACGCCGAATACGGGTGCCTCCGGAAAGCGCGCGCGCAGCGCCGGCAGGTCGTCCCCCGGGCCGCAGCCCGCGTCCAGCACGGCCGCGGGGCTTACCTTGATGTATTCGAGGCGCTCGTTCATCCGCTGCGCGATCTCGCGCGGCAGGAACGCGACCGCGTCGAACGTGGCGGCGCGGCGGTCGAAGATCCGCCGCAGGCGCCTTGCGTCATTGGCCGGACGGCCGGTTGAAGTCGAAGCTGGGGACATGTCGGGCACACTGGCGAAGAGCCCGAAGTATACTCGCTCGCCCCGCGGGCTTCATTGAGGCGGGGTGTCAGGAGTGTTGCGATGATCCGCAGTTCCGCCCGGCGCACGATGCGCGTCGCTTTGTCGCAGGTTCGCGCGCTGGCCGCGCGCGTCGCCGCGGTCGTGCTGCCGAATCGCTGCGCACTGTGCGGCAATTTGTCACACACGATGATTTGCGTCGCCTGCGACGCCGCGTACTGGAACGAAGCGCGGCTGCGCTGCGGCGTCTGCGCGATACCGCTGGGCATCGGGCAACCGCGTTCGCACCGGCTCCGCGGCGCTCGCGCCGGCAGTGCGGACCCGTACCGTTGCGACGCGTGCCGTGCGGCACCGCCGCCGTTCGATGCGACGCTCGCGCTGGCGGATTACCGCGCGCCGCTCGACGGGCTCGCGCGCGGCCTGAAGTTTCACCGGCAACTCGCGCTCGGCACCGAATTCGCGGCACGGCTCGCGCGGCTGATCGACGATACGCCCGGCGCCAGCGGCTTCGACCTGGTGGC